>CAYQJU010000030.1:0-32272 GCA_964417875.1 uncultured Steroidobacteraceae bacterium | reverse complement strand
GTCGCCGACCTGCGCAACGGTGTCGCCTCACGCTCCCGCACCGCACTGCTGATCGTCGATGTCATCAGCGACTTCCGCTTCGAGGATGCCGATCGCGTGCTGCGGCAGTTCCGTCCGGTCGCACCGCGTATCCTGCGGCTGAAGCAGCGCGCCCGCGAAGTCGGGATCCCGACGATCTATGCCAACGACAACTTCGGCCGCTGGCGCTCGGATGCCCGCAGCCTCGTGGCCCATTGTTCCCGTCCGGGCGCGCCAGGAGCGGAACTGGTGCAGATGCTGGCGCCGACGCCGGAGGACTATTTCGTGCTGAAGCCGCGCCACTCGGCGTTCTTCGCCTCGACCCTGGAGGCACTGCTCGCCTACATGGGTGCGAAGCGGCTGATCATCACCGGGGTTTCCAGCCACCAGTGCGTGTTGTTCACCGCCAATGACGCCTATGTGCGTGAGTACGAGCTGAAGATCCCGCGCGACTGCATTGCCGCGCCGACTGCGCAGCAGACCCGCTTTGCCTTGCGCTACTTCGAGATGGTGCTGTCGGCCGATATCCGGCCGGCGGCGCAGATGGGAAACTGGAAGACGGACCGGCGGAAAGGAAAGTCCCCCCGCCGTACGCTGTCCGGGCCGACCGCGCCCAAATGAGTGGCTGCCGCGGGCGGAAGCCGCCCCGCCGCAAGCATCGATCTCGCCGGCAAGCGGAATCCCGCAGGGCCGGTCAGGGACGCGCGGCGCGTCGCTCGTTGCCGGCGGCGGTATAGGCCGGCGGGGCATAGAAGTTCAGCGTCTTAAGCGGCAGCCTGCCGGTGTTGCGGATCTGGTGGCGCTCACCGCGCTCGATCAACAGCAGCACACCGGCATGCAGCCGATGCATCCTGCCTTCCACCATGGCCTGCCCGCTGCCACTGACCACATACAGCCACTGGTCCGCGCCGCCGTGGCGATTGCCGGCCCCGCCTTCCATGCCGCCTGGCGGCAGGGTCATCTGCGCAGCCTGGCCACGCCGCGTGCTCATCAGGACCTTGAACCCCCGACCGAATCGCAGGTGCTTCTTCTGCATGATCTCCATCACCCTTATCAATGCGCGCGGCGCGCCGGCTGGCGGCCGCGATGAATTCCGCATGCGGTGCCGACCCGACAGGCCAGAGCGTTCACCCCCCGGGTTCCTTCACCAGATGCACCACGCCGACCAGCTGTTCCACTGGCACCACGAAGGCCAGCCCGTGGCCTGGCGCCGAGAGCTGTGCCGCAGCAGTAATGGCATCCAGCACCACCTTGACCTCGTCCGCTGGCACCACCGTCAGCACCACTTCCTTTTCCGGCTCGATCTGGATGCCGAACACGCGCTGCTGCTCGTTGCGGCCGATGCCGCGGCCGAACAGCACCGTGCCGCCATGCGCGCCGGCCTTCATGCTCGACTCGAGCACCGTGTCGCCCCATCCCTTGCGCACGATGCTGACGATGAGGCGGGGGTTCTGCATGCTCATGAGCTCTCCTGCTGCCTTGTCTTGTGCCGGATCACCACGCCCACCGCCATCACCGACATGACCGGTGCCAGCGCGATCAGCGCCACCAGGCCGAAACCGTTCACCAGTGGATCATCCGCGCCGACCGATGCGGATGCGCCAAGGGCCAGTGCCAGCAGGAAGGAATTGGCCAGCGGGCCGGTGGCCACGCCGCCGGCGTCGGCGGCGATCGGCACGAAATCCTTGCTGGCAAATGCCATCAGCGCCAGCACGATGGCATAGCCGGGGATCAGCAGGTGCAGCAGGTCGAGGCCGAAGGCGATGCGCAGCATGCCGATGCCCACCCAGACCGCCACGCCGGTCGAGATGGCCACCAGCACCAGGCGGCCGCGGATCGAGCCATTGGACGCATCCTCCACCTGATCGGCCAGTACCCGCACCGCAGGTTCGCCCCAGGCCGTCACGAAGCCGAGCACCGCGCCGACCAGCGCCATCAGCCAGGTGTGATCCATCGCGCCCAGCGCCCGCCCCACCGCACGGCCGAACGGCAGGAAGGCGGTGGTCACGCCGAGCAGGAACAGCAGCAGGCCGGTGGCCGCTATCAGCGTCCCCTTCAGGATGTCGGCCACCTGGCGGGCGGGCAGCCTGAGGATGAATACCTGGAAGACCAGGAACAGCAGCACCAGCGGCGAGATCGCCAGCAGCACCGCGCGCCCGATGGAAAACAGCTGCTCCAGCCAGGCGCCCATCATGCGCGCAGCAGGCCCAGGACCAGGATGGTCAGGATGGGCCCCAGCGAGGCGAAACCCACCATTCCGAAGCCATCGGATACGGCCGAGCGACCCGCCAGCACCGAGCTCAGGCCGATGGCCAGTGCAATGATGACCGGCGCGGAGAGCACGCCGGTGGTCACGCTGCCGCCGTCAAAGGCCAGCGAGACGAAATCCGGCGGCGCCAGCAGCGCCAGCACCACCGCCAGCACCCAGGTCAGGGCGAGCTGGATGCGCAGCGACCAGCCGAACACCACGCGCGCGGCCGCAATCGCCGTCAGCAGCGCAACACCGAGCGCGATCGCATACAGGACCGGGGTGCCGGAAATGGCGCCGGAGGAGACCTGCTCCACCTGATCGGCCAGCACCAGTACATCGGGCTCCGGGATGGTGGTCACGAAGCCGATGGCAAAGGCCACGCCGAGGATCAGCAGCAGCGAATGCCGGCGGGGCAGCTCCGCGCCGATGAAGCGGCCCATCGGCACGATCCCCAGATCGATGCCGACGAACAGCAGCACCATGCCGGCCACCGCCAGCACGGAGCCGAACAGGAATTGCAGGAACTGTGGTGCCGGTGCCTGGACCAGCGCGACCTGCAGCAGGCAGATCGAGACGACCAGCGGCGCGACGGCCTGCAGCACTTCGAGCAGCTTCTCGCGCAACAGCGCTTTCATGCCCGGGCCCTCCGGATGCACGCAACGGATGGCGCCGCCCCGACGGCGGAAGGATTGCCGATGTTGTGTTTTCTGGAGGTAGACCGTCAACCGCGATGGGGACGATCAGACTGGCGCGCCCGGAAGGATTCGAACCTCCGACCTTCTGGTTCGTAGCCAGACGCTCTATCCAACTGAGCTACGGGCGCGCGAGGGAGGCGCATTCTATGGGGGCGCGGACCTGAGGGCAAGGCAAACCCACCGGCTGCATCAACCCTGCCCCGCCGCGGTCCGCCGGCCCGTTCTCCTGAACTCGCCGAAGGACTCGAGCCGCGCCGCGGCTCGCCCCGGCTCCCGGTGCCGGAATGCCCTGGGTGACTGGCCCGCCAGCCGGGAGAAGAACCGCGTGAAGTACGCCGGATCGTCGAACCCCAGCGCATAGCCGATCTCGCTCACCGGGCTGCCTGTGTAGTGAAGCTGGCGCTTGGCTTCCAGCAGGATGCGGGCATGGATCAACTGGATCGGCGACTGTCCGGTCGACGCCAGGCATACGCTGCGCAGGTGTGATCCGGACACGTGCAGCGCCCTGGCCAGATCCGCGACGGACGGGTTCAGGCGGAAGCGGTGCTCGATCAGTTCGCTGAAACGCGCCATCAGCTGCCGCCGCTTTCCCGCCACCGCGTCTGATGGATGGGGCATCACGCTGGCCAGCCGCAGCAGGTTGCCCAGCATCACCTCGAGCCATCCATGCAGCGCCAGGCCGTCACCTGATTCCGGTCTTGCAAATTCCCGCGCCAGCATCCGCACGCTGTGCGCCAAGTCAGTGGCATTCAGGTCGTCGGCGCGGGTCTCGAAGGTTGCCGGCTGCAGGAACAGCGCGGTGATGCCGGGCTCACGCGGCGCAAGGTCCGCAACTAGCTCGATGGAGACGGAGACGACGTGACCCTGGGTGCCGGGCTCGAACTCGAAGCCATGCACGGTGCCGGCGGGGATGACCAGGATGGCGGGCGGGCGATACTGGGACCTGCGACCATCGGCCAGCACCACGCCATGGCCCTGCACCACGAAGATCAGCTGGTGCAGCCGATGATGCAGGTGCGGACCGATCTTCCAGTGATGGCGCATGCTGCGCGCCTCGATGGTTTCGATGTGCAGCATCGGCCCCGCGATGCGCTGCGGAGCGTCCCCATAAAGCACATACGCCGGAATGCCGCGGCTGATGCCCTTGCGCGCCATGCGCCGGATGGTAGGAAGGACCGTGGCGAAAAGTCCAATTTCCGCGCCGGTTTTGCAAAGCCGCCGGTGCGCCTGGGCGCGCAGAATGAAGCCTCGACACCCTCTCGTGGAGTTCAACGTGCGCATGTGCTGCCATTGCCATGCGGTGCGAGGCTGATCAGGCATGCGCACCCAGGTCGCCATCATTGGTGCCGGACCGTCCGGCCTGCTGCTGGGGCAGCTGCTCCACAAGGCCGGTATCGATGCGGTCATCATCGAGCGGCGCAGCGGCGACTATGTGCTGGGGCGGATCCGCGCCGGCATCCTCGAGCAGGTCACGGCCGGACTGCTGGATGAGGCTGGCGTCGGCACGCGCATGCGCCGCGAAGGCCTGGTGCATGAGGGCATCGAGCTGCTGGTCCGGGGCCGGCGCCATCGCGTCGACCTGCATGCGCTGACCGGCGGATCCGGCGTGCTGGTCTATGGCCAGACCGAGGTGACGCGTGACCTGATGCAGGCCCGCGCCGAGGCAGGACTACCCACCTTCTATGAGGCGGAGCAGGTTCAGATCGGCGACTTCGACGGCGCCCGTCCCTTCGTCACGTTCCTCCGGGAGGGCCGGCGACAGCGCATCGACTGCGATTTCATCGCCGGCTGCGATGGCTACCACGGTGTCTGCCGCGCCAGCGTCCCGAAGGAGCGGATCAGCGAGTTCGAAAGGATCTATCCCTTCGGCTGGCTGGGCGTGCTTTCGGAGACGCCGCCCCTGTCCGACGAACTCATCTACGTGAACAGCGAGCACGGCTTCGCACTGTGCTCGATGCGCAGCCAAACCCGCAGCCGTTACTACCTGCAGGTGCCACTGAGCGATCATGTGCAGGACTGGTCCGATGCGGCCTTCTGGGACGAACTGCGCCGCCGCCTCGATGACCAGGGCCGGCAGGCGCTGGTCACCGGCCCTTCCATCGAGAAGAGCATCGCGCCGCTGCGCAGTTTCGTGGCCGAACCGCTGCGCTTCGGCCGCCTGTTCCTGGCCGGGGATGCCGGGCACATCGTGCCGCCCACCGGCGCGAAGGGGCTCAATCTTGCAGCCACCGACGTGAAATACCTGGCCTCGGCATTCATCGAATATTTCAGCGGCCGCAGCGAGGCGGGCATCGACCAGTATTCCGCGCGCTGCCTGCGGCGTGTGTGGCGCGCCGAGCGCTTCTCCTGGTGGTTCACCTCGCTGATGCACCGCTTTCCGGACGACGGCCCGATGGGCGAGAAGTTCCAGCTGGCCGAACTGGATTACCTGCTGAACTCGGAAGCCGGCCTCAGGACGATTGCAGAAAACTACGTCGGCCTGCCGTTGGACTTTGGCGAGGAGAGCTGACCGCGGCACGGCCGCGCCGCGTTATGATCGGCCGCACCGGGCCGCACAAGAAGCTTTGAAGGGGGATTCAATGCGCCATACCGTCCGTTTCCGGCAGCCAGCACTGCTTGGCCTGCTCGCCTCGTTGTCCCTGGCCACCATGGTGCATGCCGCCGCCCCGCCGCCGGCCGCCGCACCGGCGCCGGTGCCGGCCGCGGTGGCCATGCCGCGCCCCACCGATGCCGAAATCGCGAAACTGCGCCAGGGCATTGCAGACTTCGCCCGGCAGGCCGATGCCCAGACGCGCGCGCTGCTGCAGAAATATCCGAACCTGCTCGAGGTGCGACCGCCGGCGCCGAACTCGGCCATCATCCCGGCGCTGTCGCCGCAGTTCCGCACCAAGCACGAGAACAACCTCGCCGTGGCCCGCCAGGGCGATGCCCAGATCCTGTTCATGGGCGATTCGATCACGGACTTCTGGCGCAACGAGGAGGGTCCGTTTGCCGGCAAGCCCGTGCAGGACAAGTACTTCGGCCAGTGGAAGGTGGCGAACTTCGGTATCGCCGGCGACACCACCCAGGGCGTGCTGTATCGCCTGCAGAACGGCGAGGGCCAGGGCTTCAGCCCGCGCGCGGTGATGCTGATGATCGGCACCAACAACACCATGCGCAATTCCGCACCCGAGATTGCCGAGGGCATCGGCGCGGTGGTGCTGCAGTTGCAGAAGAGCTTCCCGGAGGCACGCATCCTGCTGCTTGGCGTGTTCCCGCGTGGCCGACCCAACGATCCGGTGCGCGACACCCTCGCCGAGATCAACCGCACCATCTCGAAGCTCGATGATGGCCGCTCGGTGTTCTACCTGGACATCGGCGGGAAATTCCTCGATGCGCAGGGCAACATCCCGAACGACGTAATGAGCGATGGCCTGCATCCGGGCCCGAAGGGCTATGAAATCTGGGCGCAGGCGGTGGTCGAACCGCTGACCGCGCTGATGGCCGGCCGCGCCCCGCCGGGGCGCTGACGCGCCTGGGGCCGCCGCGCCTGCGGCGGCCGCTCCTTCCTCAAGAACAACAACAAGGGACTCCCATGAAGCCTCCCGCTTCACAGCGCAAGGTCGTGCTCGCCTCTTCGCTGGGCACGGTGTTCGAGTGGTACGACTTCTACCTGTACGGATCGCTGGCATCGATCATCGCGCAGCAGTTCTTCACCGCGCTCGATGCCACCTCCGCATTCATCTTTGCGCTGCTGGCCTTCGCCGCCGGTTTCATCGTGCGTCCCTTCGGCGCACTCGTGTTCGGCAGGCTGGGCGATGTGGTGGGACGCAAGCACACCTTCCTGATCACCATCGTCATCATGGGCGCCTCCACCGTGCTGGTGGGACTGCTGCCGGGTTATTCATCGATCGGCGTTGCTGCGCCGGTGCTGCTGATCGTGCTGCGCCTGCTGCAGGGCCTGGCACTGGGCGGCGAATATGGCGGCGCGGCCACCTTCGTGGCCGAGCATGCACCGCCGGGCAAGCGCGGCGCGCATACGGCATGGATCCAGACCACCGCGACGCTGGGCCTGCTGCTGTCACTGATGGTGATCCTCGGCACGCGCACGGCCATGGGCGAGGAAGCCTTCCGTGCGTGGGGCTGGCGCATCCCCTTCCTGCTGTCGGCGGTGCTGCTGGCGCTGAGCGTGTGGATCCGCCTGTCGATGGAAGAATCGCCCGTGTTCCGCCAGATGAAGGCCGAGGGCCGCACCTCGAAGGCGCCGCTGCGCGAGTCCTTCCTGCAATGGCCGAACCTGAAGGTGGTGCTGATTGCGCTGTTCGGCCTCACCGCCGGACAGGCGGTGGTCTGGTACACCGGCCAGTTCTATGCGCTGTTCTTTCTCACGCAGACGCTGAAGATCGATGGCGCGCAGGCCAACCTGCTGATTGGTCTTGCGCTGCTCATCGGCACGCCGTTCTTCATTGTGTTCGGTGCGCTGTCGGACCGCATCGGGCGCAAGCCCATCATCCTGGCCGGCTGCCTGGTGGCTGCCCTCACCTACTTCCCACTGTTCAAGGCGCTGACGGCGGCGGGCAACCCGCAGCTGGCCGCCGCGCTGGCGGCGGCGCCGGTCACGCTGCATGCCGACACGCGGCAGTGCTCCTTCCAGTTCAATCCCACCGGCACCAAGCAGTTCACCAGCTCCTGCGACGTGGCCAAGCAGGCGCTGGCCAATGCCTCGGTGAACTATGACACCGAGCAGGCCCCCGGCACGGCGCGCATCATGGTCGGCGAGCGGCGCATCGATGCCTATGACGCGCGCACGCTGGCGGGCGACGAACTGGCCACGCGCGAGGCAGCGTTCCGTGCGCAGCTTTCGACCGCGTTGAACGAGGCGGGATATCCGGCCGCGGCCGATCCGGATCGCATCAATCGCCCGCTGGTGGTGGCCATCCTTGCGCTGCTGGTGATCTACGTCACCATGGTCTATGGGCCCATCGCGGCGATACTGGTGGAGATGTTCCCGACGCGCATCCGCTACAGCTCGATGTCGCTGCCCTATCACATCGGCAATGGCTGGTTCGGCGGCCTGCTGCCGACGATGGCCTTCGCCATCGTGGCGCAGACCGGCAACATCTACAGTGGCCTGTGGTATCCGGTGATCGTGGCTCTGATGACGCTGGTGATCGGTGGCCTGCTGGTGCGCGAAACGCGCGGCCGCCCGCTGGACGACTGAGGCGCCCGCGCCGGCGCCCGGCGGGCCAGGTCGCCGCGCGATTGAATCGATGTCCCGTGACTGCATACAATGCAAATCATTCGCATTTCCAGTCAGGGAAGTTCATGACGAAGAACGAAGGATTCGGTGGCCTGGTTGCGGCCTCCACATTGCTCGCCTGCGCGCCGGCGCTGGCCCAGGACGGCGCGACCTCTGCCGCGGGCACCGCCACCGACGCCATGCTGGAGGAAGTGGTGGTCGTGGGCGCGCTGACGCGTGCCGAAGTGGATGCGGACCAGATCGCGCTGCGTCAGGCCGCTGACCTCGCCGATGTGTTCCGCGGCATTCCCTCCGTGTCGGTGGGTGGATCGGTGGGCATCGCGCAGAAGATCTACGTTCGCGGCCTCGAAGACACGCAGCTGAACGTGACGGTGGATGGCGCGCCCCAGCACGGCACCCTCTTCCACCATATCGGCCGCGTTGCGATCGAGCCGGAGCTGCTGGAGACGGTGCAGGTGCAGAGCGGCGCCGGTGAAGCCACCGCGGGCTTCGGCGCCATCGGCGGCGCGATCCGCTTCCGCACTCGCGATGCGGCTGACCTGCTCGCGCCGGGCCAGCAGTTCGGCGGCATGGCGCGCACCAACTGGTTCAGCAATGACGGGCGCCGCCTCAGCGGCACCGTGTATGGCCGCCTGTTCGGCGAGATGGGCGTGCTGGCCTCGTTCGTCGATACCGACCGCGACGACGTGGAGGATGGCGACGGCAACCGCATCAATGGCACCGCCTCGGACCAGCAGCTGGCCTTCCTGAAGTTCGGCGGCCGGATGACCGATGCGCAGCGGCTGTCCCTGAGCTTCGAGCAGCGCGAGGAGAAGGCCGAGTTCAGCCAGCGCCCCAACTGGCCCGCGATGGAGGGCAACCCGCTGTATCCGGCCGAAGGCCGGCGGCGCACCGCGGTGCTGAACCATGGCCTGACGGTGAGCGATGCGCTGGCGCTGGAATCCACGCTGTACTGGACGCAGTCGAAGTTCACGCAGGATGTCGAGGACCGCTGGGGACGCTATGGCGCCGCCATCCGCACCCGCGGCGCGGACCTTCGCGCGCATGTGGCCGCCGGCAGCCACGGATTCGTGCTCGGCGCGGAGTATCGCCACGATGTGGTGAACAGCCAGTACCAGGCCGAACCTGCCGACTGGCAGGACTGGGCCTGGGATCCGGCCGTCGGCCGCTTCGTCGAGAAGGGCCAGCTGTTCGGCCTGTATGTGCAGGATCACTGGCGCGCCGCCGGGCGGCTGCTGGTGAGCTATGGCGCGCGCTACGACAGCTATGAGCTCGACCAGGTCACCTACGGCGATGGCACCGACAGCGATGGCATCAGCGGCAACATCGGCCTGCGCTATGACCTCACCGATGCGCTGGCGCTGCACGGCAGCTTCGCGCAGGCCTTCCGCGGCAAGGAGATCGGCGACGGCTTCACGCTCGAGAAGCGGCCGGGGCGCATCTCGCTGCAGCCGGGCCTGGATCCGGAACGCGTCGACAACATTGAGGTCGGGCTGTCGTATGACAGCCAGGGCTGGCGCGGCTCGGCGGTGTACTACGACATGCGCATCGACGATGTGATCACAGACCAGCTGGGCAATGGTCCGGCACCGCAGGCACCGGTGTATTACGAGAACGTCGGCCGCTTCAAGGCCGATGGCATCGAACTGCGCGCCGGGTTCGCCGCGCAGGTCTGGTCCATCGACGGCTATTTCAACCACTATCGTTCGAAGCTCAACGGCGAGCTGGTCGAAGGCTATGAGCAGATCGGCCTCGGCAACTCGGTGGGCGACAACTGGAACCTCACCTTCGGTTACCGTCCGCGCTCCACGCTGTCGCTGGAAGCCAGCCTGACGCGCTTTGAAGCGCTGAACGACATCGAGGTGCTGCATCGGGGCGTCGAGGTCGACTGGATCGACAGCACGCAGCGCGTCGACAAGCCCGCCTACACCGTGGTGGACCTGTTCGGGCAGTGGCAGCCATTCACCAACCAGGGCATCAGCGTCGGCGCGGCGGTCTACAACCTGTTCGACAAGAGCTACCGCGCGCACTCCAGCGTGGCGGACTACTCGGCCATCGAAGGCTGGGAGGGCGTCGCCGGAGTGCGTGAGCCCGGCCGCAATTTCCGCCTGTCCCTGTCCGTGCGCTTCTAGGCGAACCGCGTGCCGGCAAGCACTGCGTCCGGGTCACGCCCCGGACGCATCCGTCCGCTGCTGCGGGTCTGGCATCGCGCCTTCGGCCTGACGGCCGCGCTGTGGCTGCTGCTACTGGCGCTGACCGGGTCAGCCGTTGCGTTCTATGATGAACTTGACACTTGGCTGAACCCCGACCTGCGACGCATCGAAGCCAGCGTTGCCACCACCGGCAGCATCGAGGCGGCGCTGCGCACGGCGGACGCGGCGTTGCCCGGCTTCGCGCCCCGCTACATCGACCTGCCCAATGCGCCCGGCGAGTCGCTGTCGATGCTCGGCAGCGCGCCACTGCAGGGCGAAACGACTGCGGTGCAGATGTTCCTGCATCCGGCCGATGCCAGCCTGCTGGGATGGCGCAAGCTGGAGCATGTATCGCTGCACCCGCGGCATCTGATGGACACGCTGTATGTCATCCACACCGAACTGCTGCTGCATGAGACCGGCGTATGGCTGATCGGGCTGCTGTCGCTGCTGTGGCTGCTGGATCACTTCGCCGCGATAGGACTGGCCATGCCGCGGCTCGCTGGCGTTTGGGAGGCATTCCTGGTCCGCGGCCGCGGGCTGAACCTGCGCCGCCTCTACGATCTGCATCGCGCCCCCTCGCTGTGGCTGTGGCCGCTCACGGCAACGCTGGCACTGAGCGGCTGGTGCCTGACCTGGTATCAGGAAACCCGGGCGCTGGCGAACGTCGTCTCGCCGGTCAGCAGCCGGCTGCATGAATCGTTCAACGATGTAGCGCCGGCGCCGGCCGCGATCAGCATCGATACGGCGCTGGACACCGTCCGCGGCCAGGTCGGGGAGATCGACAGCGTGCTGGTGATCCCGCGCAAGGGCGCCTGGGGCGTGCGCAGCTTCGATGCGCGCGACGTGGATGATTTCGGGCGCCTGTGGACCTATGTGTCGATGGCCGATGGCAGCCTGATGGGCCAGCGCCACGACATCGGCAGCAGCGCCGCCGACGCGTTTTTCGCATGGCAGTATCCGCTGCACTCCGGAAGGGCCTTCGGCATGACCGGCAAGGTGCTGGTGGCCCTTGCGGGGGTCGGGACGGCGGGCCTGTGCATCACCGGGGTGTGGCTGTGGTGGCGCCGGCGGCGCTAATGCCCCGCCTGGCCCGACGGGGTAAAATGAGGTTTCCGCGCTGCGGCGCCCCTCCCCCGTTTTCCCCAGAGCACGATGAGCGACCTCCCCGCCACACGCCCCGCCCTGCAGCCTCCGGTCGATGGACCGCTGCTGCTGCATTCCTGCTGCGCGCCCTGCTCCGGCGAGGTGATGGACGCGCTGCTGGCCGCGGGCATCCGCTACACCATCTTCTTCTACAACCCGAACATCCATCCGAAGCAGGAATACCTGCTGCGCAAGGACGAGAACATCCGCTTTGCCGAAAAGCACGGGGTGGACTTCGTCGACGCAGACTATGACACCAGCAACTGGTTCTCGCGCGTGCGCGGCCTGGAGAACGAGCCGGAGCGCGGCGCCCGCTGCACGGCCTGCTTCGACATGCGTTTCGAACGCACCGCGCTGCACGCGCACGAACACGGCTTTCCGGTGATCAGCAGCTCGCTGGGCATCTCGCGCTGGAAGGACATGAACCAGATCAATGGCTGCGGAGTGCGCGCCGCGTCGCGCTATACCGGAATGGTTTACTGGGACTACAACTGGCGCAAGGGCGGCGGCTCGCAGCGCATGCTCGAGATCAGCAAGCGCGAGCAGTTCTACCAGCAGGAATACTGCGGCTGCGTCTACTCGCTGCGCGACACCAATGCGCATCGCGAGAAGCAGGGGCGCAAGCCCATCGAGATCGGCGTGCATTTCTACGGGCGCAACGAGTCCCGCTGAGGCGCGCCGGTGCCGCTGCGCCACTTCCATCCTGCTGTCACCCGCTGGTTCGCCCAGGCCTTCGGCGAACCCACCGGTGCACAGGCGGCGGCCTGGCCTGCGATCGCCGCCGGCCGGCATACGCTGATCGCCGCCCCCACCGGCTCGGGCAAGACGCTGGCCGCGTTCCTGGCCGCAATCGATTCGCTGGTGCGCCAGGCGGCAGAGGGCACGCTGCAACCCGGCGTGCAGGTGGTCTACGTGTCGCCGCTGAAGGCGCTGTCGAACGACATCCGCCGCAACCTCGAGGAGCCGCTGGCTGGCTGCCGCGACGAACTGTCGAAGCTGGGCATCGCCAGCAGCGGGATCCGCAGTCAGGTGCGCACCGGCGATACGCCGCAGTCCGAGCGCGCCGCGATGCTGAAGGATCCGCCGCACATCCTGGTCACCACTCCCGAGTCGCTGTATCTGCTGCTGACCAGCGATTCCGGCCGGCGCATGCTGGCGACCACGCGCACGGTGATCGTCGACGAGATCCACGCGGTGGCCGCCAGCAAGCGCGGCTCGCACCTGGCGCTGTCGCTGGAAAGACTCGCCGATGGGGTCACCGGTCCCCTGCAGCGCGTGGGACTGTCGGCCACGCAGAAGCCCATCGAGGAGGTGGCGCACTTTCTCACCGGCACTGACGCCGGGTGCAGCATCATCGATGGCGGCCACATCCGCCAGCGAGACCTTGCGCTGGTGCTGCCGGACTCACCGCTGGAGGCGGTGATGTCGCACGAGGTGTGGAACACGCTGTATGACCGCATCGCGGAGCTGATCGCGCAGCATCGCACCACGCTGATCTTCGCCAACACGCGGCGCACCGTGGAGCGGATGACGCGGCACCTGTCCGAGCGCATCGGGACCGAACACATCGCTGCGCACCACGGCAGTCTTGCGAAGGAGCAGCGCCTGGATGCCGAGCAGCGGCTGAAGTCCGGGCAGCTGCGGGCGCTGGTCGCCACCGCCTCACTGGAACTGGGCATCGACATCGGTGATGTGGAGCTGGTGTGCCAGGTCGGCTCACCGCGCTCGATCTCGGCCTTCCTGCAACGTGTCGGACGGGCCAACCACGCGGTGCATGGCGTACCGAAGGGCCGCCTGCTGCCGCTGTCGCGCGACGAGCTGGTGGAATGCACCGCACTGCTCGATGCCGTGCGTGCCGGCGAGCTCGATCGCCTGGTCATTCCTGAGGCGCCGCTGGACGTGCTCTCGCAGCAGCTGGTGGCGGAGGTCTCCGCCGGCGAACGTGGCGAGGATGAACTGTTCGCGCTGGTGCGACGCGCATGGCCCTATCGCAACCTCGAACGGGCGGCCTTCGAACAGGTGGTGGGCATGCTGTCGGAGGGCATTGCCACGCGCCGCGGCCGCCAGAGCGCCTACCTGCACCGCGATGCGGTGAACGGGCGACTGCGTGCACGCCGCGGCGCGCGCCTGACGGCCATCACCTGCGGCGGCGCCATCCCGCAGAACGCCGATTACCAGGTGGTGCTCGAGCCGCAGGGCGTGATGGTGGGCACGCTGAACGAGGACTTCGCGGTGGAGAGCCTCGCCGGGGACGTGTTCCAGCTCGGCAACACCTCTTATCGCATCCTGCGGGTGGAAGCAGGCAAGGTGCGCGTGGAGGATGCGGCCGGACAGCCGCCCTCGATTCCATTCTGGCTGGGCGAGGCCCCGGCGCGCACCGATGAACTGTCGGCCGCGGTGTCGCGGCTGCGCCAGGCCATCGATGATGCGCTGCCCGATCTTGCGGCCGCCACCGTGCAGCGCTGCATCACGCTGGTGCGCGAGAACCATGCGCTGCCGGCCACGGCGGCACAGCAGCTGGTGGAATACTTCGCCGCGGCGAAAGCGGCGCTGGGGCACCTGCCCACCTTCGACACGCTGGTCATCGAGCGCTTCTTCGACGAGGCCGGCGGCATGCAGCTGGTCATCCATGCGCCCTTCGGCGCGCGTCTGAACCGCGCCTTCGGGCTGTCGCTGCGCAAGCGCTTCTGCCAGAGCTTCAACTTCGAGCTGCAGGCCGCCGCGACCGAGGATGCCATCGTGCTGTCGCTGGGCGAGACGCACAGCTTCGCGCTCGAGGACGTGGTGAAGTACCTGCACAGCAGGACAGTGGAGGCCGTGCTGACGCAGGCGGTGCTCGACTCGCCGCTGTTCCTCACCCGCTGGCGCTGGAACGCCACCATCTCGCTGGCCGTGAAGACCGCGCGCGCCGGAAAGAAGACCCCGCCGCCCCTGCTGCGCATGGCCGCCGAAGACCTGATCTCGGTGGTGTTCCCGGACCAGCTCGCCTGCCAGGAGAACCTCAGCGGCCCACGCGAGATTCCCGACCATCCGCTGGTGCGCCAGACGCTGCACGATTGTCTGCACGAGGCCATGGACATCGCCGGCCTGATCCGGCTCTTGCGCAGGCTCGAAAGCGGTGCCGTGCGCGCCGTGACGCGCGACCTGCCGCAGCCCTCGATGCTCGCCATGGAAGTGCTGAGCGCGCGGCCCTATGCGTATCTTGACGATGCACCACTGGAGGAGCGGCGCACGCAGGCGGTGGCCGCGCGCCGCTGGCTGGATGCGGACACCGCCGCACAATATGGCCGGCTGGATCCGCAGGCCATCGATGCGGTGCGCGAGGAAGGCTGGCCGGATCCGGCCAATGCCGATGAACTGCATGATGCGCTGATACTGCTGGGCCTGCTGCCTGCTGCGGAGGGCGCGGGCGGTGCCGAAGTCCCGCGCAGCAACTGGCAGGAGCTGTTCGAGACCCTGGTCACGACGCGGCGCGCCACTCGGCTCACGGTCGCCGGCCAGTGCTTCTGGGTTGCCGCCGAGCAGCTGCCACTGGCCATGTCGGTGCATCCAGAGGCGCGGCTGGCCCCGGCTATCGAGGTACCGGCCAGTCATGCCGCGCGCAGCCTGCCGCGGGACGATGCCGCGCGTGAGCTGCTGCGTGGCCGGCTGCAGGCCACCGGGCCTGTGACCGCCGCGCAACTGGCGGCCGCACTGGCCTTGCCGCTGCAGGATGTCGATGCCGCGCTGCTCGCGCTCGAGGCCGAGGGCTTCGTGATGCGCGGCCAGTTCAGCGCCACGGCCAGCGCGGCAGCTCCGGAGTGGTGCGAGCGGCGGCTGCTGGCGCGCATCAGCCGCTACACCATCCGCACACTGCGCGCCCAGATCGAGCCGGTATCGGGCGCCGACTTCATGCGCTACCTGCTCGAATGGCAGGGCGTTACGCGCGAACCGCAGGGTGAGGGTCCGCAGAGCCTGAACACCGTGCTGGAGCAGCTCGAAGGTTTCGAGGTGCCGGCCATCGCCTGGGAGCGCGATGTGCTGCCCGCGCGCCTGAAGGCCTACGACCCGGCGTGGCTGGATTCACTGTGCCTGTCCGGACGCATCGTGTGGGCGCGCCTGGATGCGCCGAAGGGCTCGGTGGCCGGGCCGGTGCGCACCACTCCGATCGCGCTCGTGTCGCGCTCGCGCCTGCCGCTGTGGCGCGCCCTGGCCGGGGCGCAGCGTACCCAGGCGCCATTGTCTGCCGATGCCTCTGCCCTGGCCGCATTGCTGGCTGCGCGCGGCGCCTCGTTCTTCGACGAACTGTCGCGTGGCAGCGGTCTGCTGCAGACCCGGGCCGAGAACGCGCTGGGTGAACTGGTGGCGGCAGGCCTGGTCAGCGCCGACAGCTTCAGCGGCCTGCGCGCATTGCTGATGCCACTGCGCACCAGGCGTCGCCTGGCCTCACATGGCCGGCGCGTGGCGCAGTTCGGTCTCGAGGAGGCCGGTCGCTGGAGTCTGGTGCAGGCCGCATCGCCGATGACCGATCACGCAGTCGTCGACGCTGGGGCGGACGCGGCCGACATCGTGGAACAGGTCGCCTGGCGCCTGCTGCAGCGCTATGGCGTGGTGTTCCGTCGCATCCTGACGCGCGAGGCCACCTGGCTGCCGCCCTGGCACCTGCTGCTGCGCACGCTGCGACGACTGGAGGCACAGGGTCATGTGCGTGGCGGGCGCTTCGTGGCCGCTGTCAGCGGTGAACAATATGCGTTGCCCGAGGCGGTCACCGCATTGCGGGCCGCGCGGCAGCGTCCGCCGCAGGGCGCATTGGTGTCGCTCAGCGCCGCCGATCCGCTGAACCTGCTGGGCATCGTCACGCCCGGGGAGCGCCTGCCCGCCCTGGCCGGCAACCGCTTCGTGCTGCGCGACGGGATACCGGTCGCGATTCATGCCGCCGGCGAAATGCAATGGCTGGTCGATCTGCCGCTGAGCGAGCAATGGCCGGTGCGCCATGCGCTGCTGCGACGAGGGTCGGCTGCCGCGACTGCGAACACCGCCTGATCAGCATTCAGGCGTGCGCCAGACCCGCCAGCGGCCGGTGGGCCACCTGCTCGAATTCCATCGGGTCATGCGAACACAGGATGCGCACCTGCTCGCCGTGCGCACGCCGCAGTTCGCGCAGCCGCTGCTGGTTGGCCAGCCGCCGCCCGCGGTCCTGCTCCATCATCCACTGGTAGAAGCGCAGCCCCGGCGTGCAATGCGGCCGCACCGGATCCATCTCGCCGTGGTGGAAGTACGCATCGCCGGTCTGCAGCACCCACTCCACATCTGACCGCAGCGCGCCGGTGCGGATCGCCACCCCCGCATGCCCCAGCGTGTGGCCGGGCAGCGGCACGAACAGGATGTCCGGCGGCAATCCGTCGAGGTCGCGCACCAGGTCAAAGCCGAACCAGTGCTCCCCGCCCTGCACGCGATACTCTCGCCACAGCGCATGATCGGCCCACTGCTGCGGCCGGTAGCGCTGCTGGTCGAGCCAGGCCGAGCGCGCCCTTGCGATGGCGCGCTCCTCGGCCAGCAGGTGCACGGTGGCATGCGGGAAATCGCTGATTCCACCGGCATGATCGAAGTCCAGGTGCGTCAACACGATGTGGCGCACATCGCGCGGATCGAAGCCCAGGCTCTGGATCTGCCGGATCGCCGTGAAGTCCTCGCGAAAGTCCGGCGACAGCAGGGCCAGGAAGAAGCCGCTGAGCCGCGAGCGCGGATTGCGCACGTCCTCCAGCCCGAAGCCGGTATCCACCAGCACCAGGCTGTCCGGCGTTTCCACCAGGATGCAATGGCAGGCCAGCCTGCCGCGCAGCGATGCGGACCTGCCATCCATCAGCGCCCCGCCCAGCGGGCAGGACGAGATGCAGTTCAGATGGTGGATGCGCAGCGCCACGCGGATTGCCTCAATGCGGTCGGCTGTCGTCCACCTGCCCGCGCCAGGCGCCGGTCTCGCGGCCACGATTCTCGATGTACTGCTTGAAGTCATTCAGCGTGGATTGCACGCGCGCATCCAGAAGGCCCAGCGCATCGCCAATGCTTTCCATCGTGGTGGTGGGTTCATAGGCCATGGCCAGGCGCACCGCGGTGCGGTCACCGCCCAGTGGTTCGAAGCGCACGGTGCCGGCATTGGGCGGACCGGACACGCTCTTCCAGGAGATGCGGCGGTCCGGGTCCTGCTCGGTGATCTCCGCATCCCACTCCAGGTCACGGCCCCACACATCGGCATGCCAGTGCACATGGGTGTCGTCGATCTGCCGCACTTCCTTCACCCCCGCCATGAAGCGCGGGAAGTCCTCGAACTGCGTCCACTGGTTGTAGACCGTGCGTACCGGGCAATCCACTTCGATGGTTTTCTCGATCCGTTCCATTTCTGCCTCCTTACTTGCGTCAGGCTGCGGCCCGCGACGGGGCCTCGCGCATCAATTCGGTTCCGGGCATCCAGCTGTAGGTCGACGAGATGGTGGTCGATGGCGAGCCATCGGCATTGACCGCGTCGCGGTACTGCAGCGAGGTCTCGCCCTCCTGCTGCCGGTCCACGAACTCGGTGCCGTTCTTGCGCAGATGGGTCTCTTCCTGGATCACCTTGCGGATGAAATCGCGATGGCTGCGGAAGCCGAGGAATGCCGGCAGGGCGCCATCGCCCAGCACTTCCTGCGGATCGCGCCGCTCGATGTCCTTGAACAGTCGCAATGCCACCTGGAAGTGCCCCAGCTCATAGTCCAGGAACTGCTCCCACATCGCCTTCAGGCGCGGATTGCTTTCCTGCTCCACGCAGCCGGCATAGTTCCACACTTCGCACGCCTCGCTGATCAGCAGCTTCTCCAGCGGCGACTCCTCCGGATTGAGCATCGAGCCATAGTGCGTGATGTGCTGCGATTCCACTGATGCGATCTCGGCATAGATCTGGCGCGCCAGCGGATCGGCAAACAGCGGGCCGATGTTCATGTAGTAGTCATGCGTCTGGTACTCGCCGCCGGTCAGCGTCAGCGCCAGCAGCTTGGTCGACAGTGCCGCGCCCGGCTCATAGGGCTTGAGCAGGTCGTGTTCCGGAGCGCGGTGATGCTCCATGGTCGGCCGCGCCGGCACGATGTCGGTGTAGCCCTGCACGATGTTGCCGGAGTCCTTGCCCTCCAGGCGATCCAGCAGCGCCGAATAGCGGTACAGGTGATCGAAGTCCTCCAGCAGCGCATAGCGATAGGCCTGCGCAAGGTACGCATCCGGCTCCAGCTGCGCCGCCGAGGCGGTCACCTCGATCGCCGTCTGCTCATAGGCGATGGTGGTCTCGAGCGGCGAATGATCGGCGCCGATCAGCCAGTTGATCGCCGTGGCCTGGTGCTGCTCGGCGCGCAGCAGCTGCGCCAGAGGCACGCGTGCCTCGCGGTTGGAACGGATCGCCACCTGCTTGGTGCGAAGCGAGTCCAGCTCGACGCCGTTCATCAGGATGACGCGCACGCGGGTGAAGGCGTCATCGTCGAGCTTGCTGATGGGTTTGCCGGCCATCGTCTTCCAGCTCATGCGCTGTTTGTCGATGGCGACGCCGCGGTCCTGGAAAAGATTGATGGTCATGGGTGTCTCCGTTCGTTCAGACGGCCGGCGTGCCGGCGGCATCCACGGTGAGCGCGCGCAGCCAGGCCCGCACTGCCACCAGGTGCTGCTCCTCGGCAGCCATCGCCTCGGTGAAGCGGTCGGCAAGCTCGCCCTGCCCGGCTTTCGCGGCCAGGTCGCTGAGCAGCTCCCAGCTTGCGGTGTCGGTCAGCTCGGCGATCAGCGCCGCATTCAGGCACTGCGCCAGCGTGGTGCGCGGATCGGTGACGACTTGCAGCACACCCAGGGTTGCCGTGGCGGCCACATCCGCGCAGGGGGTCTGCGCCGTCGGATCTCCGCCCAGCTGGGTCATCACCTCGCAGAGCATCAGGAAATGCCCGTGCTCCTCGGACCGGATTCGCCGCAGGGTCTGCAGCGGCGTCTCCCCCGCGCGTGCCAGCACCGGCTCGCCTTCCTCATCCTCTATGGCAAGCGTCTCGAGCGCCGGAAGATCTTCGCCGCCGGCCTCTGCCAGCGTCATGTATTTGGAGATCAGCGCGTCATACAGGCGCGTGCCGGTGCGCTCGAAGGCCAGCCGTTCGCCGACCTTGTCCATGAACAGGCTGGGGCTGACCCCATTGAGCAGCGCCAGGCCCTTCTTCACCGACCCCTTGAGCAGCGATGCCGGCGGCGGGATCGATCCGATGGTGTCGGCCTCGGCAATGTTGCGCAGCCGTTCGGCTTCGATCGGGGCCGTGCTGATCGGGACCTGGGGCGAAAGCTCATCGGCCGCCTCGACCATGCGACTGATGTCCTTGGGATTGATGGCGGCGCCGGTGCGGTTCTGTCCGAGCGTGGTGGGTTCCATGGGGAGCGGGCCTCGCGGTTCTGTTGCAGTGCGGATCGTGCGAGGAGCCACACTAGAACTTCGGCAAAATCGCGGATGTAGGAAAGAAGGACGCGACCCGGTAGGTGGCAACGCGCAGCCTGGATACGGCGGAAACCTGCGGTTCTGGAGGCCCCGGCCGGGTGAAGCAATCGCGTCGGCTGGTGGCCCGGGGGGCACCGCACATATTGATATGGGCGGATTGCTATTGATGCAGGCGGCTGCGGGTCTGTAGGTTATATCACGTTGTGATATTTCACGCCGCAGGACCGCGGCCGACAGGAGCTTGAACATGGCATTGCAGATTGGGGACGACGCGCCGGATTTCACCGCAGTCACGACGCAGGGCATCATCGGCTTCCACGACTGGTTGAAAGGATCCTGGGCGGTCCTGTTCTCGCATCCGAAGGATTTCACGCCGGTGTGCACGACCGAACTGGGCTACACCGAGAAGCTGCGGCCGGAATTCGAGAAGCGCGGCGTGAAGGTCATCGGCCTGTCGGTAGATGATGTCGCCGACCACGAGCGCTGGGTCGATGACATCGACCAGACGCAGGGTGCGCGCCCGCAGTTCCCCGTGATCGCCGACAGCCTCGGCAAGGTCGCGGCGGCCTACGGCATGATCCATCCGAAGGCCGACAGCACCTTCACGGTGCGCTCGGTGTTCATCATCGATCCGGCGAAGAAGATCCGCGCGATGATCACCTACCCGGCCAGCACGGGTCGCAACTTCGACGAGATCCTGCGAGTCATCGACTCGCTGCAGCTCACCGACCAGCACAAGGTGGCAACACCCGTGAACTGGCGCCAGGGCGAGGACGTCATCATCGTGCCATCGCTGTCCAATGACGAGGCGCGCAAGTTGTTCCCCGAGGGCTGGCATGAGCAGCGGCCGTACCTGCGGCTGGTGAAGCAGCCCTCCTGATGTCGCACCAGTTCGCCAGGGCGTTGCCGGTGCAGAAGGATCCGGAGGCTGCGCCGGCGGCGCAGGATGTGTGGAGCGCGGCACCCTTTGCCGCGCCCCTTGCGGCTGAGGTGAGGGCGCTGGTGGGACGCCTGTCCCCGGCGCAGCAGGCGTGGCTCAGCGGTTATCTGGCCGGCCTGGTCGGGCCGGTGCCTGCAGCGACTGCAGCCGCCGCGGTGCCCGGACCGCAGGACTCGCCGGTGGTCATCCTGTTCGGCTCCCAGAGCGGCAATGGCGAGGGCCTTGCGCGCCGCGCCGAAAGCCAGCTTGCGGCGCGTGGCGTCGCCGCGCGCGTGCTCGACATGCTCGATTGCCGCAAGACCGACCTGGAGGCGGCGAAGGAACTGCTGGTCATCGTCAGCACCCACGGCGATGGCGATCCACCGGAGCGCGCCGTGCCACTGTTCGAACTGCTCGGCGGTCGCCGTGCGCCGCGCCTTGCGGGCCTGCGCTACTCGGTGCTGGCGCTGGGTGATCGCAGCTACGAGCAGTTCTGCGCCGCCGGCCAGAAGCTCGATGCGCAACTGGAAAAGCT
This sequence comes from uncultured Steroidobacteraceae bacterium, assembly GCA_964417875.1. Classification (GTDB taxonomy): domain Bacteria; phylum Pseudomonadota; class Gammaproteobacteria; order Steroidobacterales; family Steroidobacteraceae; genus ZC4RG30. The sequence goes on along the minus strand of CAYQJU010000030.1, from coordinate 10,813 downwards.
CGGCGCCACGCACCTTGCGCCGCGCGTGGAATGCGATGTGGACTTCGAGGCGCCGGCCACCGCATGGATCGACGCCGTCGCGGCGCAGCTGGCGCAGTCACGCGCCGCAAGCCCGGTGCAGGTGATCGCCACCGCACCGGCCTCGGCCACCATCGTGCAGGCGTGGACGCGAAAGCATCCCTTCCAGGCCGGCGTGCTGGCCAACCAGCCGCTGACCATGCGCGGTTCGAGCAAGGACGTGCGTCATGTCGAACTGGCGCTGGACGGATCGGGCATCCAGTACGAACCGGGCGATGCGCTGGGCATCGTGCCCGCCAACGATCTCGCGCAGGTCGATTCGCTGATCGGGGCGATGGGTCTGGATCCGCACGCCGCCGTGCAGGCCGGCGAGCATGAGACCGAACTTCGCACTGCGCTGACCCGCCACTTCGAGATCGGCACGGTCAGCGTCGCGTTCCTGCGTCGCTATGCCGAGGCCACCGGCCATGCAGAGCTGAAGGCGCTGGTGGCCGATCGCCAGCAGCTGGGCGCGTTCACATGGGGCCGCGATGTGCTCGATGTGGTGGCGCAGTTCCCGGCAAAGGGCCTGGACGCCGCCACATTCGCCCCGCTGCTCTCGCCACTGGCCCCGCGGCTCTATTCGATTGCCTCCAGCCATTGCGCGACGCCAGATGAAGTGCACCTGACGGTGGGTGTGGTGCGGCATGCCGCGCGCCGCCGCGAGCGCAGCGGCGTGGTCTCCGGCGCCATCGCCGGCCTCGCCGATGACGCTGAGCTGCCGGTTTACCTGCACCGCAACGAAGGCTTCCGCCTGCCTGCCGATCCGGCCACCCCCATCGTGATGATCGGCGCGGGCACCGGCGTTGCGCCCTATCGCGGCTTCATGGCAGAGCGCGAGTGCACCGGTGCCACCGGCCGCAACTGGCTGCTGTTCGGAGATCGCTCCTTCGAGTTCGACTTCCTCTACCAGGCCGAGTGGCTGGCGTGGCGACGCAGCGGCCTGCTGTCGCGCATCGATGTGGCCTTCTCGCGCGACCAGGCCGAAAAAATATATGTGCAGCACCGGCTGCGCGAGCATGGCGCCGAGGTGTGGCGCTGGCTGCAGGATGGCGCGCACCTGTACCTGTGTGGTGATGCATCGCGCATGGCCGTCGATGTGGAAAAGACCCTGCTCGATGTCTTTGCCACGCACGGCAGTCTTGCCGGCGACGAGGCCACCGAATACCTGCGCCAACTCCAGCGCGAGCGGCGCTACCAGAAGGATGTGTACTGATGGATGGTTCCTCGCGTTTCGACCTGTCCGCACCGCTGGAGTCGCTGCACTCGAACGAGCGCGTCAAGCATGACAGCCGGCAGCTACGCGGCACGCTGCGCGACAGCCTCGCCGATGCCGTCACCGGCGCCGTCGACGAGACCGACACGCTGCTGACCAAGTTCTTCGGCATCTACCAGCAGGATGACCGCGACCTGCGCGAGGAGCGCCGCCGCGCAAAGCTGGAGCCGCGCTACCAGTTCATGGTGCGCGTGCGCCTGCCCGGCGGTGTGTGCCGCCCGGACCAGTGGCTGAAGCTCGACCAGATGGCGCGCGACCATGCCGATGGCACGCTGCGCCTGACCACGCGGCAGACCTTCCAGTTCCATGGCATCCGCAAGCACAACCTGCGCAACCACATGCAGGGCATGCGCGATGTGGGCCTCGACACGATCGCCGCCTGTGGCGATGACAACCGCAATGTCATCTGCACCGCCAATCCGCTGCTGTCGCCGGCACATGCCGAGGTCAGCCGCCTGGCTGCGGCCATCGGCGCCCACCTGCTGCCGCGCACCGGTGCCTATCGTGAAGTGTTCCTCGATGACGCGGGCACCGAACCGCCGGCCCCGGCCGAGGGTCCCGAGGAGCCGCTCTATGGCACCACCTACCTGCCGCGCAAGTTCAAGATCGCGCTGGCGGTGCCGCCGTCGAACGACATCGACGTGTATGCCCATGACCTGGGCTTCATCGCCATTGTCGAGGACGGCAGGGTGACCGGTTACAACGTGCTGGCCGGTGGCGGCATGGGCATGACGCACAATGTGCCGCAGACGTATCCGCGACTGTCCGAACCGGTGGGTTTCTGCCAGCCGCAGGATGTGATGCAGGTGGCCGAGCACGCCATGTGCATCCAGCGCGACTTCGGCAACCGCAAGGACCGCGCGCATGCGCGCTTCAAGTACACCATCGAGGATCGCGGCATCCCGTGGTTCCGTGCCGAGCTTGAGCGGCGGCTGGGTCATGCGCTGGAAGATGCGCGCCCGGTGCAGTTCGCCACCTCTGCCGACACCTCCGGCTGGACGCTGGGCAGCGATGGCAGGTGGCATGTCACCGTGGCCGTGCAGAACGGCCGCCTCGCCGACCGTCCCGGCAGGCCGCACCTGACCGGCATGCGTGTCATCGCGGCCGAGCACAAGGGCGTGTTCGCGCTGACCACCAACCAGAACGTCATCATCGCCGGCATCGCCGAGGCGGACCGCGCCCGCGTCCAGTCCCTGCTCGAAGCGCACGGACTGATCGAACCGGCGCGCACGCGCCTGCGCGAAAGCGCGATGGCCTGCGTGGCCTTCCCCACCTGCGGGCTGGCCATGGCCGAGAGCGAGCGCTACCTGCCGGGCCTGCTCGACCAGATCGATGCCATGCTGGTGGAACTGGACCTCGCCGCGCAGCCCATCACGCTGCGCGTGAGTGGCTGTCCGAATGGCTGTTCGCGGCCCTACCTCGCCGAGATCGCGCTGGTGGGCAAGGCGCCGGGCAAGTACAACCTGTACCTCGGCGCGGGCGCCGCGGGCGAGCGGCTGAATGCGCTGTATCGCGAGACACTGGGCGAGGCGCAGATCCTTGCCGAACTGCGCGACCTGCTCGGCCGGTATGCAGCGGAACGCAAAGCCGGCGAGGGCTTCGGCGACTTCGTGGTGCGCGCCGGCATCGTGCGCGCGATGCTGGCCGGACGCGATTTCCAGCAGCCCGCGCCCGTCGCCGCGACAGGCTGATCCGACCGGAGCCATGCGCGATGGACACGGAACTGGCGCGCACCTTCCTGGCCATCGTCGATACCGGCAGCTTCGTGGCCGCTTCCGGCCGCCTGCACCTGACGCAATCGACCATCAGTGCGCGCGTGCGGCGACTGGAGCAATGGCTCGGCACCGACCTGTTCGTGCGCGAGCGCAATGGCTGTTCGCTGACGCAGGCGGGACGGCGTTTCCAGCGTCATGCGCTGCTGCTGTCGCGGCTTGCCGAGCAGGCGCGCCGTGAGGTGCAGGCCAGCCTCGCCACGCGCTCCACACTGACCGTGGGCGGGCGACCGGGCCTCTGGGAGGCCTTCCTGTGCCGCTGGCTGGGGGACTTTGCGCCCCGGGCGCCGGGCACGTCGGTGCGTGCGCTGATGGGCCATGAGGAAGAAATCCTGCAGGCGATGGTCGATGGCGAGGCCGATGCCGGCATCCTTTATGTGCCCGAGCCACGCTCTGGCCTCGCCATTGAAATGCTGTTCGAGGATGTGCTGCTCCTGGTCACCACCGATCCTGCGCGCCCGCTGCAGCATGTCGGCTATGTGCACGTCGACTGGGGTCCGCACTTCCTCGCCTGGCATGCGCGATCATTCCCGGACCTCGGCGATGCGGCCATCGCGGTGAACACCGGCTGGCTGGGCATGCAGCATGTGCTTGCGCGTGGCGGGGCTGGATATTTTCCCCGGCGACTGCTGCTCGAACCCCTGCAGGCAGGCCTGCTCCACCGCGTGCCTGGCGCGCCGGAGTTCCATCTGCCTGCCTATCTGTGTCATCCGGCGCCGGTTGATTCCGCTGCGCTTTCCGATGCACTGGAATCCATCCGCGATGCAGCCCGGCGCATCGAAGGAATCGATGCGTGGCAACAGGATTGATCGTTTGTCGGCGCACCGGCAGCGTCCTAACGTGCAGCCATGGAAACCGCTGCAGAAAAAGCATCCCGTCTTCGCGTGGCGTCGCCGCCGCGCGCCCGGCGTGTGGATCCACTGCTGATGATGACTGCGGCGCTGGCAAGCATCCTGGCTTGCTTCGCGGCCGTCATGATGATCTGATCGCCGCCCGGCGCGCGATCCGGCACGTGGAACCTGCGGGGCGCGCGGCATTGCGGGCCCTCCGGGTCGTTTCCGACAGGCCATCCGGCTTGCGCACAGCATGAACAAGGCCGATTTCGAATACCTTGCAGAATTCCGTCACCAGCTGCGGCGTTTCCTGCGCTTCAGCGAAAACGCCGTGCAGGCGGCGGGCATCACACCGCAGCAATACCAGCTGCTGCTGCAGATCAAGGGTTTCCCCGGCAGAAGCTGGGCTACGATCGGGGAGCTGGCCGAACGGCTGCAGGCCAAGCACCACGGCACGGTGGCACTGGTTTCGCGCTGTGCAAGCGCAGGGCTCGTGCGACGCGAGACCGACCCGCACGACAAGCGGCAGGTGCAGGTGCATCTGACCGATGCCGGCGAGCGCTGCCTGATGCGACTGGCCCGCATGCACCGCGACGAACTGGAATCACTCGCCAGCGTGTTCCGGCTGAAGCGCATCACGGCATTCAACGACCGCGAGTAGCCTCGCGTGCGGAACCCCGGTGACCGCCAGGCTGTCCAACGGTTGAGTTCCGGGTTGAGGAACCCCCATGACAGAACCAGTCAATCCGCGCAGGGCGGGCATCATCGAACGCATCCAGGCCGAGACGGGCATCGATGAACCCATGATCACGCAGCTGGTGCACGCCTTTTACCAGCGGGTGCGCCAGGACCCGCTGATCGGCCCCGTATTCGCCGCGCGCATCAGCGACTGGGATCCGCATCTGGCGCGCATGTCCGAGTTCTGGTCGTCGGTGATGCTGATGAGCGGCCGCTACCACGGTGCGCCGATGCCGAAACACGCCGTGCTGCCCATCGATGCCGCGCATTTCGACCGGTGGCTCGAACTGTTCCGCGCGACCGCGCGGGAAGCCTGCCCGCCGCCTGCCGCCGAACGCTTCATCGAACGCGCCGAAATGATCGCCCGCAGCCTCGAACTGGGCGTCGCCACCTCACAGGGTGTGCTGCTGGAGCGGGACCAGCGATACCGCCGGCTTGCCTAGGGACGCACCTGGGCCGGCAGCCGGACGGGTTGCATTCACCACCACCACGGTCTTTTAGCTCCGGCACCAACAACAGGACCTGCCCCACGCGGGCGCGCGACCGAATCATGCATGCCGATGTTGGGCGACAGTTCGCAGTGGCGCCCGAATGCACCGATACATTTCTGCGCCCCGTTCGTCCAGAGGGGCTCAGAGATACCGAAGAACCTGAAGATCGGTGATGGTTTCTGGCGAACCATCCAGGTCAAGGGCAAGTTCCGCCTGCTCTTCACCGACGTGCCCGCACAGCAGGTCGCCGCGCTGACCACATTCATCTAGACGAGCACCGATCCTGGCGGTGCGGGCATGAACTGGCGGAGAGAGAGGGATTCGAACCCTCGAAGGGCTTTTGACCCTTACACCCTTAGCAGGGGTGCGCCTTCGACCACTCGGCCATCTCTCCGTCGCTGATCAGGTGCGTGAAACGAAAAATCCCGCGCCTGCCTGGCAGACGCGGGATGATACTGGTCGAACTTGGGGGGGTAAAGCTTGGCTTGAGGCCGGTCAGGCGCTCATCGCGTCGGCGGCATCACGCTCGCTGTCACGCTCGTTCTTGATGCGCTCGAAAATCTCATCGCGGTGGACCGTCACGGACTTGGGTGCATTGACGCCGATGCGGACCTGATTGCCCTTGACGCCCAGAACCGTCACCGTCACTTCCTCACCGATCACCACAGCTTCACCAACTCGACGGGTGAGAATCAGCATGGGCACGCTCCTTCGTAACTTGATGGGCTAATTGTCGAGTCATGACAACCGGGTGGTTATCGGAGAAACCCCTATTCACCCGTCGGCCCTGAGGCGCGGGGCGCGGCCGCGCCCCACCTGAGGATCAGCCTGGCAGCCGTGATTCCACGAACTGCTGCACGGAGGCCAGCGCGGCCGGAAGCGCCGCAGGATTGCTGCCGCCAGCCTGTGCGAAATCGGCCCTGCCGCCACCCTTGCCGCCCACCTGGGCGGCGATCGCGCCGACCACTTCGCCGGCCTTGAGGTTGCCTGTGAGGTCCTGCGTGACGCCGGCGACGATGGACACCTTGTTCGCGTCGACCACCGAGGCCAGCACGATGACTGCCGACTTCAGTCGCTGTTTGAGCTGATCCACCGCGTTTCGCAAGGCGGCCACATCGGCGCCCTCCACAATCGTGGCGACGACCTTCACGCCCTTCACATCGAGCGCGCCCGCGGCGAGATCTGTGCCCTGGCCACTGGCCAGGCGGTCCTTCAGCGCGCGCACCTGCTTCTCGAGCGTGCGGATGTGCTCCTGGCCCTCATGCACGCGCTGCACGACCTCATCGCGACCGCCGCGGATGAGGCCTGCCACCTGGCGCAGCAGCTCCTCGGTCTGCGTGACGTAGTCGAGCGCGCCCTCGCCGGTCACCGCCTCGATGCGGCGTACGCCGGCGGCCACGCCGCTTTCGGCGATGATCTTGAACAGTCCGATGTCGCCGGTGCGGCCCACATGCGTGCCGCCGCACAGTTCCGTCGAGAAGCCCCCGAGCCGCAGCACGCGCACCTTCTCGCCATATTTCTCGCCGAACAGCGCGATTGCGCCAGCGGCCACGGCCTCGTCATAGCCCATCTGGCTGATCTCGCCGGCGTGGTTGGCGCGGATCTCGTCGTTCACGCGGCGCTCGATGCGCCGAAGCTCGTCGGCCGTCACGGGCTGGAAGTGCGCGAAGTCGAAGCGCAGGCGGTCGGGCGCCACCAGCGAGCCCTTCTGCTGCACATGGCCGCCCAGCACCTCGCGCAGCGCGGCATGCAGCAGGTGCGTGGCGGTGTGATTGCGCTTGGTGCGCTCGCGGCGCGCCACATCGATGCGCGCGCCGACGCCATCGCCCACCTTCAGCGGTGCGCCGGCCAGCTCGCCGATGTGCGCAAACGCACTGCCGCGCTTGCGGGTGTCGGCCACGGTGAAGCGCGCGGCGCCAGCGGTGAGCTCGCCGGTATCGCCCACCTGGCCACCGGACTCGGCATAGAACGGGGTGCGCTCGAGCACCACCTCGCCGGCCTCGCCCGGCGACAGCACTTCGACCGGCTGGCCGTTCTTCAGCAGAGCGACGATGCGCGACTCGTGTTCGATGTGCTCATAGCCGCTGAAGTCGGTCACGGCGCCAAGGTCGGGGCCGGCGCGAAGGTCGACGCCGAAGCGGCTGGCGGCGCGGGCCCGCTCGCGCTGTCCTTCCATCTCGCGTTCGTAGCCGGCCATGTCGGCGCTGAGGCCGCGCTCGCGCAGCACATCGGCGGTGAGGTCGGGCGGGAAGCCATAGGTGTCGTGCAGGCGGAACACCACGCGGCCATCCACGGCGCGGCCTTCGCCCAGGTTCGTGATGGCCTCTTCCAGCAGTGTCATGCCGGTGGCCAGCGTGCGGGCGAACTGCTCGCCCTCCTTCAGCAGCACATCGCGGATGAAGGGCTGCTTCTCGTTCAGCACCGGATACGCCTCGCCCATCACCTCGGCAAGCGCGGGCAGCAGGTCGGCGAAGAACGTGGGCGCGGCGCCGAACTTGTGTCCGTGGCGCATGGCACGGCGCATGATGCGCCGGAGCACATAGCCGCGGCCCTCGTTCGAGGGCATCACCCCGTCGGCAACCAGGAAGGCGGAAGCGCGGATGTGGTCGGCGATGACCCGCAGCGAGGGGCTGGCAAGGTCCGTGGTGCCCAGCAGCCTTGCCGCCGTGCGGATCAGGTGCTGGAACAGGTCGATCTCGTAGTTCGAGTGCACGCCCTGCATCACGGCGCAGATGCGCTCCAGGCCCATGCCGGTGTCCACCGAGGGCTTGGGCAGCGGGGTCATCGCGCCATCGGCGGCTCGGTCGAACTGCATGAACACCAGGTTCCAGATCTCGACGTAGCGGTCGCCATCCTCGTCGGGGGATCCCGGGGGTCCGCCGGCGACCTCGGGTCCGTGATCAAAGAAGATCTCGGTGCAGGGACCGCAGGGGCCGGTGTCGCCCATGGACCAGAAGTTGGATTTCTCGCCCAGGCGCGTGAGCCGCTCACGCGGCACGCCGATGTCCTCGAGCCAGATCTTCTCGGCTTCGTCGTCCTCTTTGTAGACGGTGACCCAGAGGCGCGCCGGATCAAGGCCGAAGGTGCCGGTCAGCAGCTCCCAGGCGAAGCGGATGGCGTCGCGCTTGAAATAGTCGCCGAAGCTGAAATTGCCCAGCATTTCGAAGAACGTGTGATGACGGGCGGTGTAACCGACATTCTCCAGGTCGTTGTGCTTGCCGCCGGCGCGCACGCAGCGCTGGCTGCTGGCCGCGCGCACATAGGGACGTGGATCCTTGCCGAGGAACACGTCCTTGAACTGCACCATGCCGGCGTTGGTGAACAGCAGCGTCGGGTCATTGCCCGGTACCAGGCTGCTGGAGGCGATCACGCTATGGCCCTGGCGGGCGAAATAGTCGAGGAAGGCGCTGCGGATTTCGGCGGCTGAGAAAGGCTTCTTGGGACTGGTCATGAATCGCTATCGGGGACGCCCGGAGCATCGTCCAGGCAAGTGCCGATATGATCGTTGGAAAAGCCCCGGTATTGCAAAAAACGCATCTGCCGCGCCCGCGAGGGCCAGTCGGCAGGTGGCTCGGCGCCGAACTTGCGGAGGCGGACCTCGCGCGCCAGGGCATGCCAATCGGGGCCCTCGTCGAGGGCGCGGCTGGCCTGCTCGGCGCAGATGCCGGCCTCGGTGAGCTGCTGGCGGATGCGCGAGGGGCCCTGCCCGCGGCTGGCCAGCTGGCGGACCAGCGCCCCGGCATAGCGTTCGTCGTCGAGCAGGCGCTCGCCGGCCAGCTCTGCCACCACCTCGGCGACCATATCGGCCGCGTAGCCCTTGCGGGCCAGCGCGGCCTTCAGTTCGCCGGCGGCGTATTCGCGCCGGGCCAGCAGGGCCAGCGCACCGGTGCGCACTGCCCCGGGGTCGGCCGCGCGATGCTCATCGATGCGCGGCCTGCGCCGAAAGCCCATCTCACCGCACCCGGGACCGGATCAGTTCGCCTTCTCGGCCGCGGCTTCGGCGCCGGGCTTGCGCGCCGGCAGCAGCCGCGCGCGGACCTGCTCTTCGATTTCGCGCGCGGTGTCGGGACGATCGCGCAGGAACTGGCGGGCGTTCTCCTTGCCCTGCCCGATGCGCTCGCCGTTGTAGCTGTACCAGGCGCCGGCCTTCTCGATGATGCCCTGCGAGACGCCCATGTCGATGATCTCGCCCTGGCGGGAGATGCCGGCGCCATACATGATCTCGAACTCGGCCTCGCGGAACGGCGGGGACACCTTGTTTTTCACCACCTTGACGCGGGTCTGGTTGCCGACCACCTCTTCGCCGTTCTTGATGGCGCCGATGCGGCGAATGTCGAGGCGCACCGAGGCGTAGAACTTCAGCGCGTTGCCGCCGGTGGTGGTCTCGGGATTGCCGAACATGACGCCGATCTTCATGCGGATCTGGTTGATGAAGATGACGATGGTGTTGGAGCGCTTGATGTTGCCGGTGAGCTTGCGCAGCGCCTGCGACATCAGGCGGGCGTGCAGGCCCACCTGCAGCTCGCCCATTTCGCCCTCGATCTCGGCGCGCGGAGTGAGCGCTGCCACCGAATCGACGACGACCAGGTCGACCGCGCCGGAACGCACCAGCATGTCGGTGATTTCGAGCGCCTGCTCGCCGGTGTCGGGCTGGGAGACCAGCAGGTCGTCGATGTTGACGCCCAGCTTCTGGGCATAGGAGGGATCGAGTGCGTGCTCGGCATCGACGAACGCCGCGGTGCCGCCTGCCTTCTGGACTTCGGCCACAACCTGTAACGTGAGCGTGGTCTTGCCGGACGATTCAGGTCCGTAGATTTCCACGACGCGGCCACGGGGCAGCCCGCCGATGCCGAGCGCGACATCAAGACCCAACGACCCGGTGGAGACGGCTTCGACATCCCAGGTGGAGGGAGCGTCGCCCAGCCGCATGACTGAGCCCTTGCCGAACTGCTTCTCGATCTGGCCCAGCGCTGCGGACAGCGCCTTCTTGCGGTTTTCTTCCATTGAAAGTGCCTCGATGGGTGCGTGTGGGATTGAGGCGGATCATGCCACAGGTCACTGTATGTGTATACAGTGGTTTCTGGGCGGAACGACCAGTAATGCCGCCGACGACTGCCGCCAGCGCGCCCAGGTCAGGCGTCGAACAGCAGCTCCATGGCATAGGCCGCCGCCTGCCTGCGGACGGCATCCCGATCGCCATCGAAACGCCTTTGCAGTGCCACGGCCCCGACACTGCTTTCATCGACGCGCACCGCCCGCCCGAACCATACCAGCCCCACCGGCCTGGCATCGCTGCCGCCATCCGGACCGGCAATGCCGGTGATGCCGATGGCGCGGGCCGCACCACTGACCGTCAGCGCACCAACGGCCATCTCGAGCGCGGTGCGTTCGCTGACGGCGCCTTCGCGGGCCAGCGTTGCCGCCGACACCCCCAGCATGCGCTGCTTGGCCACGTCGGAATAGGTCACGAAGCCGCAGCCGAACCAGCGCGAGCTGCCGGGCACATCGGTGAGCAGCTTCGCGACATAGCCACCGGTGCAGGATTCGGCCAGCGTGACGATTTCGCCGCGGGCCAGAAGCGCCTCACCGGTGCGGATCGCCAGCAGCGCCAGGTCGGTATCGGTGGGGACGATGCCGTTCAAGGCG
>CAYQJU010000029.1:19315-32291 GCA_964417875.1 uncultured Steroidobacteraceae bacterium | reverse complement strand
GCGCACCAACCGGCTGGAATACTTCGGCCTGCGCACGCTGTATGACCGCTACCTGCTGAAGCACCCGACGCGCCGGCTGGTCATCGAGACGCCGCAGCACTTCTGGCTGCGCATCGCGGTGGCGCTGTCCACCAGCGTGCAGGAGGCGCTCGAGCTCTACGACCAGATGTCGCGCCTCGACTATGTGCCGAGCTCGCCGACGCTGTTCAATTCCGGCACGCGCCACGAGCAGCTCTCCAGCTGTTTCCTGCTCGATTCGCCGCAGGACTCGCTCGAGTCCATCTATGACAAGTACAAGGACGTGGCGCTGCTGTCGAAATTCTCCGGCGGCATCGGCATCGCCTTCCATCGCGTGCGCTCGGAGGGCTCGCTGATCAAGGCCACCAACGGCCTGTCGAACGGCGTGGTGCCGTGGCTGAAGACGCTCGACTCCTCGGTGGCGGCGGTGAACCAGGGCGGCAAGCGCAAGGGTGCCGCCTGCGTGTACCTCGAGCCCTGGCATGCGGACATCGAGAGCTTCCTCGAGCTGCGCGACAACACCGGCGACGACGGTCGCCGCACGCACCACCTGAATCTGGCCAACTGGGTTCCGGATCTCTTCATGCAGCGCGTGGAGCGCAACGAAACCTGGTCGCTGTTCGATCCGAAGGACGTGCCGCAGCTGCCCGACCTGTATGGTGCGGAGTTCGAGGCCGCCTACCTGCAGGCCGAGGCCACCGGCCTTGCGAGGAAGCAGCTGCCGGCGCGCGACCTGTATGCCCGCATGATGCGCGTGCTGGCGCAGACCGGTAACGGCTGGATGACCTTCAAGGACAAGTCCAACCGCGCCTGCAACCAGACCGGCCAGCCCGGCTCGGTGGTGCACCTGTCGAACCTGTGCACCGAGATCCTCGAGGTCACCAGCAACAACGAAACCGCGGTGTGCAACCTGGGTTCGGTGAACCTGGCGCGCCACGTGGGTCCGGATGGCTTCGACTTCGACCAGCTGGCGCACACGGTGGAAGTGGCCGTGCGCCAGCTCGACCGCGTCATCGACCTCAACTTTTACCCCATCCCCACCGCGCGTGCCTCGAACATGCGCTGGCGGCCGGTGGGCCTGGGTCTGATGGGCCTGCAGGATGTGTTCTTCCGCCTGCGCCTGCCCTTCGACAGCGAGCCGGCGCGGCAGCTGTCGGCGCGCATCCAGGAGACCATCTACTACAACGCGCTGCGCACCTCGGTGGAGCTGGCCAAGCAGTACGGCCCGCACGATGCCTTCAAGGAGACGCGCGCCGCGCGCGGCGAGCTGCAGTTCGACGCCTGGGGCGTGAAGCCGGCCGATGCGCAGCGCTGGGACGACCTGCGCGAGGAGATCCGCACGCATGGCCTGCGCAACAGCCTGCTGATCGCGATCGCGCCCACCGCCACCATCGCCTCGATTGCCGGCTGCTACGAGTGCATCGAGCCGCAGGTGTCGAACCTGTTCAAGCGCGAGACGCTGTCCGGCGACTTCCTGCAGATCAACAAGTACCTGGTCGAGGAGCTCAAGCAGCTGGGCCTGTGGACGCCGCAGATCCGCGATGCGGTGAAGCTGGCCGATGGCTCCATCCAGGGCGTCAATGAGATCCCGCAGGAACTGCGCGCGATCTACCGCACCGCCTGGGAGCTGCCGATGAAGGCGCTGATTGATCTGGCCGCCGATCGTGGCGCGTTCATCGACCAGAGCCAGTCGCTGAACCTGTTCATGGCCAACCCGAACATCGGCGCGCTCTCCAGCATGTACATGTATGCCTGGAAGCGCGGCCTGAAGACCACCTACTACCTGCGCTCGCGGCCGGCGACGCAGATCGCGAAGACCACTGTTTCCGGCAGCGCCGCGCAGGATGCGAAGCGCGACCAGGCCGCGGTGGTCTGCTCCCTTGAAAACCCCGAGACCTGTGAGGCCTGCCAGTGACCACGCGACAGACCCTGCTAGACCCCGGCTTCGACCTGACGTTGAGGCCGATGCGCTACCCCCGCTTCTACGAGATGTATCGCGGGGCGATCAAGAACACCTGGACGGTGGAGGAGATCGACTTCCAGATCGACCTGGGGCACCTGCGCCAGCGCATGACGCCGGCCGAGCGCCACCTGATCGAGCGCCTGGTGGCGTTCTTCGCCACCGGCGACACCATCGTCGCCAACAACCTGGTGATCAGCCTGTACCGGCACATCAACGCGCCAGAGGCGCGCATGTACCTGTCGCGCCAGTTGTACGAGGAAGCGCTGCACATCCAGTTCTACCTGACGCTGCTCGACAACTACGTGCCCGACCTCGAGCGGCGCGCGCAGGCCTTCGCGGCGGTGGAGAGCATCCCCTCGATCCGCGCCAAGGCCGAGTTCTGCCAGCGCTGGACCGACCAGGTCTATGCGGTGGACCGGCTCGACACCGTCGAGGCCAAGAAGCGCTTCGTGCTGAACCTGACGGCATTCGCCGCCTGCATCGAGGGCCTGTTCTTCTTTGGCGCCTTCGCCTATGTGTACTTCCTGCGCTCGCGCGGCCTGCTGCCCGGCCTTGCCGCCGGCACCAACTGGGTGTTCCGCGACGAGAGTGCGCACATGGCCTTTGCCTTCGAGGTGCTGCGCACCGTGCGCCGCGAGAGCCCGGAACTGTTCGACGAGGAATGGGCTGCAAACGTGCGCCAGATGATCAGCGATGCGGTCGATGCCGAATCGCAGTTCGCCGAAGACGTGCTCTCCGGCGGAGTGGTGGGCATGACCCAGCGCGAGATGCGCCAGTACCTGGAATATGTCGCCGACCAGCGCCTGGCCCAGCTGGGCCTGGAACCGGCATACGGCTCGAAGAACCCGTTCCACTTCATGGAACTGCAGGACGTGCAGGAGCTCACCAACTTCTTCGAGCGTCGTGTGTCCGCCTACCAGATGGCGGTGCAGGGCGAGGTGTCGTTCGACCAGGCGTTCTGACGCCAGCGGCGAACTCATCGCCGGGAAGCAAAGGCCCCGCATCGCGGGGCCTTTTCGATCCTGCCACCATTCCCGCGCGCGACCGCGAACCTGCGCCAGCCGAAAATTGCGCCCGTAAGGGCAGGATGACGCAGCAACTTCCCCTGAAGGTCAACATTTCCCGGCCTGTCGCAGCAACTTGCGGCACACTGCGGCAACGGAAAAAGAGTCGGGGGGCTCGGTTCGCATGAAAGGATTGATGCAGGGATTCATCGCGCTGTCGCTGGCCATGGCGGCCTCGGCCTCGGCCACGGGCGCGCAGGGCGCGGAGACGGCCATGGGATCCACAGCGGCCGCACCGGCCGAACCACTGATGGAACTTGATGAGGTGCTGGTGCATGGCAAGCGCCTGCAGGAGCGCATCGTCGAGGCCGAGAACGAGTTCTACAAGCTGTTCAACGAGATCAACAAGGAAGACGACTACGACACCAACTGCGCGCTGCTGAACCTCAGCGCCGACACCGGCTCGCGCCTGAACTCGCGCCTGTGCATGCCGGTGTTCGTGGCCAATGCCATCGCCGACTACACCGTGTTCCGCCGTCAGTGCCAGCCACCGCTGGATGGCTTCGACGAGTTCTCCTGCCTCGACCGCAACGACGATGAGCGCCTGAGCCAGCAGGAGGCCTCGGTGCGCCCCTCCCTGGATGCGCAGTTCATGATGCTGGACGCCGACCACAGCGGTTACCTGAGCCGCGACGAGCTGCCCGACGAGGGCATGGGGGGCGTGCAGGGCTACATGCCGCCGCCGCCGGAGCTGGTACTCGCCGAGGGCACCGAGAAGTGGTACCGCCACACGATGTCGGTGATCCAGAGCGACCCGCGGCTGCAGGAGATGGCCGGCCGGCTCGACGAGCTGCATCTGGAGATGAATGCCACGCGCCGCCGCGTGGCTCAGATCGAGCAGGAGCGCGAGGCCAGCAAGCCGGCGCGCAAGGTGCGGGGGCGGTCACCGCGCTGACGCAGCGTAGCCACGCCGTCAGGAAAAACGCCGGCCGATCAGTCACTTCACCCTGTTCGATAACGTCGCGGTAACCGTTCCGCGGCGTGTACGCCTTGCCCGGACCGCCGCCACTGCCTTAAGAGTGCGCGGCGGGTCGGTCCCCGGAACAGAACAGAACAGGGTGGGTATGCAACACATTCTCGGCCTCCGGTCGTGCCTGCGGGCACTGGCCGTGGCATTGCTTGGCATCTCAGTGGCATCCGCGCAGCAGTCCGGCTCCGGCCAGGAGCTGGAAGAGGTCTATGTCTATGGACAGAGCCTCGAGAGCACGCTGCCGCAGGAACTGGCCGCCTATGGCTCCGACCTGGTGAGCGTGGGCCGCAGCACCATCGAGCAGAAGGCTCATGCCAGTCCGCAGCAGGCGCTGCAGGCCGAGGTGCCCGGCCTGCACATCACGCCGGTCGGGCCGTTCTCCTATTCCTATGTGTCGATCCAGGGCTCGCGCCTGGCCCGCTATGGCCCCAGCGACGTGCTGTGGCTGGTGGATGGCGTGCGGCTGAACAACCGCCTCTACAACAGCACGCTGAGTGACACGCTGCCGGCCAACATGGTCGAGCGCATCGAGGTGCTGAAGGGCGGCGAGTCGCTGTTCTATGGCACCAACGCCGCCGGCGGCGTGATCAACATCGTGTCGCGCGATTTCGCCGACGAGTTCGGCGGCGATGTCTCGGTGGGTGGCGACACGCACGACGGCTGGTCGACGGCCGGCATGCTGCGCGGCCGGGCGGGCCCTGGCAACTTCGTGCTGTTCGGCTCGAAGGACAAGTCCGATGGCTACCGCCTGTGGGACCGCACCGAGCCCAGCGCCACCGATCGCCGGCGCAGCTATGACGCGCTGAACATGGGCGCCAAGTACGGTTGGGACCTGACGCCGGACCTGCGCATCGTCGGCCAGTACCAGCACACCGAGGCCGACATCGACGACATCCGGCCCGCGCTGACCCGCAGCGCGGTGAACCGCCGCAATGAGGAAATCGCCAGCCTGCGGCTGGACTACGCGCCGGCGCAGGGCACGCAGTTCTTCCTGAAGGGCTACTTCCACGACTGGGATACGCGCTACACCACCATCGACAACGTGCCCGGCTCCCCCGGCGCCACCAATGTCACCGCCGACAACCTCTACTGGGGTTTCGAGGACTACGGCATCAATGCGCTGGCCCGGTTCCGCCCCGCAGGCGGCATGGAGTACCTGCTGGGCTATGACTTCCAGCGCTACAACGCCGAGGACGAGGTCTGGAACATCGATCCGGAGACCGAGACCGTGCACGCGGTGTTCGGCCAGGTGCGCACCACGCGCGACCTGTGGCAGAACGGCGCGCTGGCGGCCGGCGTGCGCTACAACGACACCGGCGGCGCCTCGGCCACGGTGTGGAATGTCACCGGCAAGTACGACTTCGCCGACCGCCACTACCTGCAGGCTTCGGTGAGCACCAATTTCATCCTGCCCAATGCCGAGCAGCTGTTCTTGAACGAGCCCTGCTGCGAGGTGGGCAACCCCGACCTTTCGCCCGAAGAGACCACCAACGCCAACCTCTCGCTGGGCGCGGTGGACTCGCGCCACTACTGGCAGGTCACCGGCTTCTGGCGCAAGGTCGAGGACATCATCAGCTACGACTATGACCAGCCGGCCTTCCCGAACGGCACATTCAGCAACATGGGCGAGGCGAAGATCCGCGGCGTTGATGTGATGGGCGGCATCTGGCTCGGTGATGGCATCCAGGCCGAGGCCAGCTACACGCATGTGCGCGCGCGCATCGATGGCCAGGACCGGCAGATGGACTACAACCCGCGTGACTTCGCCAAGGCATCGCTGAAAATGGACCGCGGCCAGTGGGGCGGCAGCCTCGAGGCACGCTGGACCGGCGATGTGGCCGCGCGCGTCAATGCCGCCTTCGGTGTGGTTCCCTTCGGCGACCATGTGGTCACCGACCTGTCGGCCTTCTGGTACCTGGACCGTGGCCGCCAGCACCAGCTGGCCGCACGCCTGGAGAACCTGCTCGACGAGGAGCATGTCACGCTGTCGGGCTATCGGGCGGTCACGCCGGATGATGGCGGCGATGCCTTCCTCGCCGGCATCCGCGGCGTGCCGCGCACGCTGCGCCTCAGCTACCGCTACAAGTTCTGAAGGGACCGGCCACGCAAAGCAGATTGCTAATGATAATGGTTCGCATTAGACTCGCGCCGCATTGCAGTTTCGTTCATCGAGGTTGGAATGCTGCGCGGCAAGGCCCGCATGATCTGGCACCGGCAGGTGCAGCAGTGGCACTGGATCAGTGCCGCGGTCTGTCTGGCCGCGCTGCTGCTGTTCTCGGTCACTGGCATCACGCTGAACCATTCGGCCGCCATTGGCGGATCTGCCGAGGTCACCACCCGCGAGGGCATGCTGCCCGGCCCGCTGCTGGCCGGGCTGGCCGACCTCGCCACCGCCCCCGAACCTGAACTTCCGGCACAGCTCGTCACCTGGCTGAGGAGCGATCTGGGCATGCGCCCGGATCGCGGCACGGTCGAATGGACCGACGAGGAAATCCTGGTCTCCACGCCCGGTCCCGGCCGCGACACCTGGGTGTCGCTCGACCTTGTCACCGGCGAATGGCTGTACGAGAACACCTCGCGCGGCGCCATCGCGTGGATGAACGACCTGCACAAGGGCCGCAACACCGGCGGCGTCTGGCAGCTGTTCATCGACCTGGTCGCGGTGGCCTGCCTGGTCTTTGCCATCACCGGCCTGTTCCTGCTGCAGCTTGCGGCGCGCCAGCGCCGTTCCACCTGGCCGCTGGTCGGCGGCGGCGTGGCGCTGATGGTGCTGATGATGGTCTTTTTTGTGCACTGAACGAGGATGGTCCCAAGCCAATGCGCTGCTTCAAACCTGATCTGATGGCCGCCG
This sequence comes from uncultured Steroidobacteraceae bacterium, assembly GCA_964417875.1. Lineage (GTDB taxonomy): Bacteria > Pseudomonadota > Gammaproteobacteria > Steroidobacterales > Steroidobacteraceae > ZC4RG30. The sequence goes on along the minus strand of CAYQJU010000029.1, from coordinate 25,425 downwards.
CACTGCTGCTCGGCGTGATGGCGGGCAGCACGGCTGCCGCAGAACTCACCGTGTCGATCACGGTGCCGCGGCTGGATGTGTCCGAATACCACCGGCCCTATGTGGCGGTGTGGATCGAGCGTCCCGACCGCAGTGTCGCGGCCAACCTGGCCGTCTGGTACGAGGTGAACAACCAGGAAGGCACCAAGTGGCTGGCGGATCTGAAGCAGTGGTGGCGGCGCAGCGGCCGCGAGCAGAAATTCCCCATCGACGGGGTCACCGGGGCCACGCGCCCGGTGGGCCAGCACCAGCTGAAATTCGATTCCGCAAAGGCGCCGTTGAAGGACCTGGCAGCCGGCGACTACACGCTGGTGGTCGAGGCGGTGCGCGAAGTGGGCGGGCGCGAGATGCTGCGACTGCCTTTCACCTGGCCGGCCAGCGCTGCGCAGAAAGTCGAGCAGACCGGCAACAGCGAGCTGGGCGCCGTGTCGCTCGGCATCAACCCTTGAAGGAGAACCCCCAATGACCCCGAAGATGCGACTCGCGCGTGGTGCGGCGCTGCTGGCGGCCGCAATGCTGCTGCCGGTTGGCGCGCAGGCCCACAAGGCCTGGCTGCTGCCATCCCAGACGGTGCTTTCCCAGAAGGGCTTCATCACCGTCGATGCGGCAGTGTCGAACGACCTGTTCTACTTCAACCACAATCCGCTGCGCGTCGATGACCTCACCGTGACCGCGCCCGATGGCGCGAAGGTGAAGGTGCAGAACGAGGCGCGCGGCAAGTACCGCACCACCTTCGACCTGGACCTGCAGCAGGAAGGCACCTATCGCATCACCACCGGCGGCGACACCATCACCGCGCGCTGGGAGGAGAACGGCGAAGGCAAGCGCTGGCGCGGCGCGCATGCACAGATGGCCGCGAATGTGCCGAAGGATGCACAGAAGCTCGAGGTCACGCACAACCAGCGGCGCATCGAGACCTTCGTCACCGTCGGCAAACCCAGCGCGAAGCTTGCGCCCTCGGGCAAGGGACTGGAGCTGGTGCCCGTGACGCATCCGAACGACCTGTATGCCGGCGAGACCGCCACCTTCCAGCTGATGCTGGACGGCAAGCCGGCTGCGGATGTCAGCATCGAAATCGTGCCGGGCGGCAGCCGCTATCGCGACAGCCTCGATGACATCCAGGTCAAGAGCGATGCCAGCGGCAAGTTCCAGGTGAGCTGGCCTGCGGCCGGCATGTACTGGCTCGAGGCGGTGGCGCCGGCATCGAAGTCGCCGCTGGCCGGCGTGGGCGAGCGCAGCGCCAGCTACATCGCCACCTTCGAGGTGCTGCCGCAGTAAGGCATGGCAACGGCGCGCAGAGCGCGTCCTGCGCGCGCGGCCATGCCGGCACGCAAGGCGGCGGCACCGCGGGCGTGCCGGGCGACGTGGCCGGCACGCATGGCACTGGCGCTGCTGGGGCTCGCAGCGCTGGCGGCCTGCGGCGCGCCGGCCTCCAAAGTCACGCTGCTTTCCGGCCAGACCATGGGCAGCGCGTGGACGGTGAAGATCGCCGGCGCGCTGCCGATGTCGGGCGAGCAGCTGCGTGAAGGGGTGCAGGCGCGTTTCGATGCCGTGGACGCCGCGTTGAGTACTTATCGCCCCGACTCGGCGCTGAGCCGGTTCAACGCCGCCCCGGACGACGACTGGCAGCAACTCGATCCGCTGCTGTTCGAGGTGCTTCAAGAGGCGCTGCGACTGGCGGCGATCAGCGAGGGCGCCTATGACGTGACCGTCGCGCCATTGGTGGACCTGTGGGGCTTCGGTCCCGATCCCGCACGGCAGGCGCCTCCGTCGGCCGAAGCCATCGCGGCCGCGCGCGCCCGTGTCGGCTGGCAGCAGATGCAGCTGGATATCGAGGCGATGCGCGCGCGGCGTCCACCCGGCGTGCGGGTCGACCTGTCATCGCTGGGCAAGGGGGCCGGTGTCGATGCGGTGGCCGCCTGGCTCGCGGCGCAGGGCGTGCACGATTACCTGATCGATCTTTCAGGCAAGCTGCGCGCAGCGGGGCGCAACGCGCAGGGCGAGCCCTGGCGCATCGCGGTGGAAAAACCAGAAGCCGATGATCCGCTCGGCCGTCCCAACATCACCGATGAAGTCGTCGCGCTCGACCACCAGTCCGTGGCCACCGCAGGCGATTACCGGCAGTACTTCGAAAGCGGTGGCCGGCATTACTCGCACCTGGTCGATCCGCGCAGTGGCATGCCCATCGACCATGGCACGCTGTCGGCCACCGCATTGGCCGGTGACTGCCTGCGCGCCGATGCCTGGGCGACGCTGCTGACGGTGGTGCCGCCGCAGGAGGCAGTGCAGATCGCCGACGCGCATGGCATCGCCGCGCTGCTGATCGTGCGGGATGCCGGTGGCGAAGGAGACGGCGAGGGCGACGCAAGCGGCGCGCGCCGCAACCTGCGTCTGTTGCGCAGCGCGGGCTGGCCGCGGTGAGGGTCGCGCCCCCCGCGCGACTCCGGCCCGCGCTGCTGGCTACCCTTTGTGGCAGCGCGCTCCGCTTCGGCAGCGCGCGGTAGGCGGGTTCCGCCGCCGGGGCGCGGGCCTGTCCGTCCACGGGCTGGCGGTGGCTGGCTTAAGCTTCGCGCATGGATCTTTCGAGGGGGAGAGCGTGCGCACTGCTGGTGCTGGTGCTGGTCGCCGCATGCGGCGCTGGCTGCGCAAGCATGCGCTACGAGCCACCACCGGAAGTGGCGGAACAGCCGCCAGAGGCCACCACCACCGAGATGATCGAGGAGGGCGCTGCCGCCGAGGCTGCGGCCGCGTCATCGCGCGAAGGGGAAGGTGGCGAATCCGACCCGGCTGCGGCTGGGCAGCCGACCGCCGCTACTGCCGCTGGTGACGCCCCGGCGACAGCGTCCACCACCACCACCACCGACCGCCGCTACCGTCCCACCGACAGTTCCGTGGAACAGATCCGCAGCCGCAGTGCGGCGGCGGCCCCGCCACTGGACTTGCGCCAGCGGGTCGATCATGCGCATGACCGCATCTATGTGTGGATGCAGTCGCGCGTCGAGGCCATGGACCACGGCCTCGCCGGCGGCGATGGTCCGCTGGAACCAGTGCCCGCCGCCCCGTTCCGCCTCGCGCTGGTGGGCGAGGCCATCGACCGCGACGGCAGCGTCGACCTGGGCGTCGATGCGAACTTCGACATCGCGCTGAACCTGCCCAATATCGAGCGCCGCCTGCGCATCTTCATCACCAGCGCGGAGCTGGACGAGGGGCCGCGCAGCGAGCGCGAAAGCCAGAACCTCAGCGCCGGCTTCCGCTACCAGATCCTGCGGCACCTGGACTTTGACCTGGGCCTGCGCATCGACAAGGCCCCGGTGGCCTTCGCCGCGCTGAAGTGGTCGCGCGAGGTGCCGCTGGGCCGCTGGGACTTCTATCCCTTCGCGAAGATCTTCGCCGAAACCAAGGAAAGCGTCGGCTATGCCGCGGCGGTCACCTTCGACCGCTGGGCCGGCCGCAACCTGTTCCGCACCTCCACCTATGCCAAGTGGCGCGCCGACAAGGACAGCACGACCTGGTCCGAGACCCTGGTCTATGCGCGCGCCCACCAGCTGATCGTGCCGGACCGGTACGGCTCCTATCCGCGCGCCACCGACATCGGCCGCGGCTACGGACTGCGCCTGCTGGCGGCGGGCGGCAATGCGCACAGTGTCGATGAATACGAGGCCGGCATCTTCTACCGGCGGCCGACGCGCCTGCGCTGGCTGTACTGGTCGGCCGAGCCGCTGGTGCGCTGGGATCGCGAACATGACTGGAATGCCGATCCGGGAATCCGCCTGGGCATCGAGGCGCTGTTCTGGGACCTGGCCCGGCCGGGCCGCGCGCGCTGAAGCAAATGCGGGCAGGAAACACGGGACCGGAATGCCGGTCCCGAAGACATGGCCCTGCCGGGAATCAGAAATCGTGCTGGTACCCCAGCATGAAATTGCGGCCCGGCTGCGGATAGGTGCCGATGCCATACACCGGATGGGCACGGTTCTCCCAGGCCTCGTTGGTCAGGTTCTCCACCCGCACATACACACGGCCCTTGCCGTGCGATGTCAGGGGCAGGTCGTAGTTCGCGGTGGCGCCCAGGACCAGGAAGTGGTCGTCGCTGAAATACTGGTCCGCGAGCCCGGTCATGTACTGCGCGGTCGCACTGGCCGTCCACGGCCCCTGCGTCCAGGACACATCACCCCGATAGGTGTTGGTGGGACGGAAGCGGTTGATCAGCGCATTCACGTTGGTGTCATCCGGATTGTTCTGCCAGTTCTTCGCGGCGAACGCGTCGGTGACATACGCATAGGACGCGCGCAGCGTCCAGGCAGTGCCGATGTGATGCTCCACCGCGTTCGTCCTGCAGCACCTCGATGGCCGGTGACTCGGCGTTGAGGTCGTTGTTGGTCACGGCACGGAACACCTGTGCCCAGGAGGCATGCAGCGTGCCCAGATACGGCATCTGGTAGCTGGTGTGGGCGGTGAAGCTCACATCCGAGGACTTGCTGCCCTCGCGACCGGTGGCCGTGCCATCGGTGGCCCGCTGCGTGATTTCGCTGTACCGGTGGTAGCGCAGGCCCGGGGTCAGCGTCCAGCGGTCGGTGACGGCGATCTTGTCCTGCAGGAAGCCGAACAGGTCGTCGCGTCCGGTGTGGCTGGTGGCGCCGGTCGCGCGCGAGCGGTTGCTGTAGGTGCTGTCGCGCCAGGTCCAGCCGGTGATCAGCGCATGCGGGCCGATGGTGCGGGCCAGCTGCAGTTCGTATCCATCGACCTTCTCGCGCCGCCAGCGGCCGGCAGACTCCTTCGCCTGCTCGATCAGCTCCGGTGTCACATCCGGCCACTGCGTGCCCCACACCCCGCCGAACAGCCGCACGGCATACTGGCGATCATTGCGATAGGCGCGCAGGAAGCTCTCGGTGCCGCCCGTCTTGCTGAACACGTATTTCAGGTCGAGGTCCGCCGAGCGCGGCCGCGTGTATGAACCCAGCTCGGCATCCCAGTAGAACCAGTTGCGATAGCCCGGGCGCCGGTTGGCCGGCACGCCATCCACGGTGCCCAGTGGCAGCTCGCCGCTGTACAGCAGGTCGATGGTGGCCATGTCCGGCGCGGTGATCGGATAGTGCGAGGTGCCCATGCTCCAGGACCACTGCAGGTTCAGCTCGTGGTTGGCATTGAACTCCTTCGAAATGCGGGCCGAGGCGCCGTTGTCCTCGAAGCGGGTGTTGTTGTATTCCAGCGTCCTGCCGGTCACCCAGTCCTTGTAATCGGTGTCGCCACTCTTCTGGTGATTGAACGACAGGAAGTAGCGGAGGCTCTCGTCGGCGCCGAATGCGCCGCTGTGCGACAGCGAGAGATTGCGCTTCTGCCAGGAGCCCGCGGCCACATCCAGGCGGGTCTGCCGGTCGCGGGTGCCGCGGCGGGTGATGATGTTGATCACGCCGCCGGTGGCATCGGCGCCATAGGCCGCGGAACCGGTGCCTTTGATCACCTCGATGCGCTCGATGTTGGCGACGTGGGTCAGCACATCCAGAGGCACCCGCGACTTCGACGAATTGCCCTGGCCATAGGAAGAGGCGGAATTATCCACGCGGCGCCCGTCGATCATGATGATCACGCTCCTGTCGCCATTGATGCTCACCTCCTCGCCGAAGGTGCTGCCATATTCATAGGCCTTGTACCCCGGTCCCGACACCTGCACGCCGGGAATGCGGCGGATGGCATCGGTGACATCCTGGTAATGCCGCGTCTCGATCTCCTCGCGGGTGATTACCTGCACGTCGCCGCCGGTGCGGTACGGCGACTCCTTCAGGCGCTCGTTGCTGACCAGTACCGTGGGCAGCGTGCCGGACTGCGCTTCCGCAGACAGTGCCGGCAGCGCGGCCAGGCAGGGGATGATCAGCGCCAGTGCCGCGGCGCCCGGGGTGTGCAGGGTGACCTTCATTGACGTAAAACCATCCCTTGTTCATGCGCCGCAGGTCGCGACGGCGGCGCAGTCTGCTGGCGAGGCACCCGGAACTCCACAACGAAACGGTTCTTCCGGATGGCGTTAACGTGCCGTTAACGCCGTTTTTCCGCGGCCAGACGCGAAATCTGCGTCACCG
>CAYQJU010000029.1:0-19215 GCA_964417875.1 uncultured Steroidobacteraceae bacterium | reverse complement strand
TTAACGTGCCGTTAACGCCGTTTTTCCGCGGCCAGACGCGAAATCTGCGTCACCGCTGCGCTGCAGGCTGCCTTGTGGCGCGCTGGCCCGTGTGCACAATGCACGCCCCATGAACCCCATCCGCACGCGGGTGCGCACCTGGTCGCGTCGGGTGCTGATCCTGAGCCACCGTTACCTCGGCATCGCCATCAGCCTGCTGCTGATGGTGTGGTTCGCCTCGGGCATCGTGATGATGTATGCCGGTGGCATGCCGCAGCTGGACGCCCAGCGGCGCCTTGCGCACATGCCCGAACTGGACTTCGCGCGCATGCAGCTGTCGATGGCCGAGGCTGCAGCGCGTGCCGGGCAGGATGCCGATGCTGCGCCCACGCTGCTGATGGTGCAGGGCCGGCCGGCTTTCCGTTATCCGGATGCCACCGTGTTCGCCGATGATGGTTCGCTGCTGCAACCGCTGACTGCGCAGGCCGGCGCGGAGGTCGCGCGGCAGTTCGCCGGCGTGCCGGCGGCCGCGGTCGACTTCCAGGGCCAGCTCGACGATGTGGACCAGTGGACATTGCAGGCCCGCCGCAGCCTGCCGCTGTACAAGTACCGCATCGATGATGGCCGCGGCACCATGCTGTATGTGTCGCCGCGCACCGCCGAGGTGACGCTGGAAACCACCACCCGCAGCCGCGCCTGGGCGTGGGTGGGCACGATTCCGCACTGGCTGTATTTCTCCGCGCTGCGCACCAACCAGCCGCTGTGGTACAGCACCATGGTGTGGCTGGCGAGCGCCGCCTGCGTGCTGGCCGTGCTGGGACTGGTCCTGGCTTTCACGCAATGGCGCAGGACGAAACCATTGCGCCTGAAGACCGCCATCCCCTATCGCGGCTGGATGCGCTGGCATTACATCAGCGGTGCGCTGTTCGGCGTATTCGCGCTGACCTGGGCATTCAGCGGCCTGATGTCGATGGAACCCTGGGAATGGACCAATGCGCGCGGCCTGGATCTGGACCGCGCCGCGATTTCTGGCGGGCGCGTCGACCCCGATGCCTTCCCGCTACTGGATGGCGCGGCATTGTCTGCAGCGGTGGCGCCGCGGCTGATCAAGGAAATCGGCCTGCAGCGCATCCATGGCGAGCATTACTACAGCCTGCGCACCTCACGGCCTTCGCATGCAGGGCCACTGAAGGCCGAGCGCCTGCACCAGCCGTATGCGGTGGGCGGCCGTGGCGCAGCGGACCGCGTGCTGGTGCATGCCGGCACGCTGCAGGTGCTGTCGCAGCCGTTTCCCGTCGAGGCCATCGCGCAGCGCCTGCAGGCAGCTGCCGCAGATGCGCGCATCGTCGGGCAGACGCTGCTCGAGGACTACGATTCCTATTATTATTCGCGCCGCGGCCAGTCCACCCTGCCGGTGTGGCGCTTCAAGTTCGATGACCCGATGCAGACCTGGGTGTATGTGGATCCGCGCACCAGCAGCATCATGGCGCAGGTGCATCGCTACAGCCGCATCGAGCGCTGGCTGTACAACGGCCTGCACAGCCTCGATTTCCGTTTCTGGTACAGCCGCCGTCCGCTGTGGGACATCGGCATGCTGATATTGCTGCTGGGCGGGCTTGCGACCAGCAGCCTCGGGTTCTGCCTGGGCCTTAAGCGCCTGGTGCGCAATGCCACCGCTTCGCGCGCCACCGGCGCGGGTGCCTGATCCGTGCCGGCTGCAGTGCTGGCGTCCGTTGCCGGACGCCAGCGTATGCGGACCTCAGAGCAGCGGCACCAATAGCAGTGCCACGATGTTGATGATCTTGATCAGCGGATTGATCGCAGGCCCTGCGGTGTCCTTGTAGGGATCACCCACCGTGTCGCCGGTGACCGCAGCCTTGTGGCTGTCGGAGCCCTTGCCGCCGAAGTTGCCTTCCTCGATGTATTTCTTGGCATTGTCCCAGGCGCCGCCGCCGGTGCACATCGAGATGGCCACGAACAGGCCGGTGACGATGGTGCCGATCAAAAGGCCACCCAGTGCCTTGATGCCGGCGCCCGGGCCCATCAGCGCATTCATGCCGAAGGCCACCACCACCGGCACCAGGATGGGCAGCAGCGAGGGAATGATCATCTCCTTGATCGCGGACTTCGTCAGCAGGTCGACGGCGCGGGAATAATCCGGCTTGCCGCTGCCATCCATGATGCCCTTGATCTCGCGGAACTGGCGGCGCACCTCGGTGACCACCGAGGAGGCGGCACGACCCACCGCTTCCATCGCCATTGCGCCGAACAGGTAGGGCACCAGGCCGCCGATGAACAGGCCGATGATCACCGCCGGATCCGACAGCGAGAACTGCACCATCGCACGCCCGGTCTCCTCGAGGCGGGTTTCCAGGTTGTGGGTGTAGTCGGCGAAAAGCACCAGCGCGGCCAGGCCCGCCGAGCCGATGGCATAGCCCTTGGTCACGGCCTTGGTGGTGTTGCCCACCGCATCCAGCGGATCGGTGATGTCACGCACCTTGGCATCCAGCCCGGCCATCTCGGCGATGCCGCCGGCGTTGTCGGTGATCGGGCCGTAGGCATCGAGCGCCACGATCATGCCGGTCAGCGACAGCATGGCGGTGGCCGCGATGGCAATGCCATACAGCCCGCCCAGCTCGAAGGAGCCCCAGATCGCAAGGCACACCGCGACCACCGGCAGGGCCGTGGACTTCATCGATATGCCGAGGCCGGCAATGATGTTGGTGGCATGTCCGGTCTGCGAGGCGGCGGCCACCTTGCGCACCGGTGAGTATTCGGTGGCGGTGTAATACTCGGTGATGACGATCATGGCGGCGGTCAGCGCCAGGCCGATCAGCGTGCAGCCGAACATGGCACCGAAGCTGTCGGGGAAGAACTGCTTGGTGATGAACCAGAATGCCACGGCCGAGATCAGGCCCGACACGATCACGCCCTTGTACAGCGCGTTCATGATCTTGCCGCCCTCGGAGGTGCGCACGAAGAAAGTGCCCACGATCGACGAGACGATCGAGGCGGCCCCCAGGGCCAGCGGATAGATGATGGCGGTGTTGCCGAGATCAGCCAGCAGCAGGCCGCCCAGCAGCATGGTGGCCACCAGTGTCACCGCATAGGTCTCGAACAGGTCGGCCGCCATGCCGGCGCAGTCACCGACGTTGTCGCCGACGTTGTCGGCGATCACGGCCGGGTTGCGCGGGTCGTCTTCGGGGATGCCCGCCTCGACCTTGCCCACCAGGTCTGCACCCACGTCGGCACCCTTGGTGAAGATGCCGCCGCCCAGGCGCGCGAAAATCGAGATCAGCGAGCCGCCGAATGCCAGGCCCACCAGCGCATGCAGTGCCGGGTCGCGCACGGCCGGATCGTCACTGGCGCCGCCCAGCGCGAAGTAGTAGCCGGCCACGCCCAGCAGGCCGAGGCCCACCACCAGCATGCCGGTGATGGCGCCGCCCTTGAAGGCCACCTGCAGCGCCGCGTTGAGGCCGGTATGCGCCGCCTGTGCGGTGCGCACGTTGGCGCGCACCGAGATGTTCATGCCGATGTAGCCGGCGAGCCCGGAAAGGATGGCACCGACCGCAAAACCCCCGGCCGTGGCCCAGTTCAGCGCAAAGCCCAGCACCACGCACAGCACCACGCCCACCACGGTGATGGTGGTGTACTGGCGGTTCAGGTAGGCCTTGGCGCCGGCCTGGATGGCGGCGGCGATCTCCTGCATCCGCGCGTTGCCCGCGGGCAGTTTCAGGATCGACAGCATCGAAATCACGCCATAGATGACGGCGAGCACTCCCGCCGCGATCGACAGCCACAACCACATCCCGGTCTGCATCGATTCTCCCCTCGTTTTCTTGGAATACCGCCGCCCATGGCCGGACGGCATCCGGCCAATATAACCCGCCCCGGCGGCCGAAAGTGAAGCGTGGCGGAAGGGGAAGTGGCGCCCGCGCGCTATTGCCAGTCGCGCTCGCGCACCCGCCGTTCCTGCTCCGGCGTCAGTGCATCACCGGCCTGCCAGCGCGAGATCGCCGCGATCACCGCCGGCGAGAGTTCCGAGGAGACTTCACGCGCGGTGGCGGCGGCGGCCGGCTCGGCACGCGGCGAGCGGCCGATGGCCTCGATCTGCCATTGCTGCGCGCTGCGGCAGGCCAGGCCATCGATGCCGGTGTCGAGGCTGAAGGTGCGGCAGTAGCGTCCGTCACCGGCCTGGAAGCTCAGCGACACCAGCACGCCCCCGGCCTTGGAGCCTTCGGCCGCGATGCGCTCCTCCAGTGCCTGCGCGAGGCGGCCGCCGGCGGCCAGTCCGTCGGCATCGGGTTGCAGTGCCTCGTCGCTGCCGCGCGGCAGGCTCCAGCCGGCCAGCGCCGCGATCACCACGGCGAGGGCGGCGGCCGGCCACCACATGATCGGCACGCGCCGTGACTGCGGCGATGCCGGCGTGCCGACGGCCTGCGTGCCGCCGGGATGCTTCTTCAGCGCGCGCTGGCGCGCGACCCGTTCGGCCAATGCCAGGTCGTGGCGCACCTGCGCGCTGAACTGCGCGGTGGCCTCCGCGTCGAGCTGTCCCTCGACGAAGGCGCGGACCTGCGCGTCGCTCCAGCTGGTGCCCGCTGCGGCCATCAGATCTTGAAGCTGGTCGCCAGCTTCTTCTTCACGGCTTTGCCCCGGATGCGCACATAGTCGGGCAGCCCGTTGCGATAGGGCGGATAGTCCTCGCCGGCGATCAGCGGCAGCAGGTAGCGACGGCAGGCCGGCGTGATGCCGAAGCCGTCGGCGGTGATGAACTCCGGCGGGACCTTCTTCTCGACATTGGCCACGTCGGCCAGCGGCACCGGTTCGATCTTCCAGCGATAGGGACGCGAGGAGCGGCGGATGATGGCCGGCATCACCGCATGCATGCCCTTCACCGCGTAGTCCACTGCGGCCTTGCCGACGGCATAGGCCTGCTGCACATCGGTCTTCGATGCGATGTGGCGCGCGGCGCGCTGCAGGTAGTCGGCCACGGCCCAGTGGAACTTGTAGCCCAGTTCATCCTTGACCATGTTCGCGATCACCGGACCCACGCCGCCGAGCTGTGCATGGCCGAAGGCATCGCGCGTGCCGGCCTCGGCCAGGAAGCGCCCGTCGGCATCCTTCACGCCCTCGGACACCACGATCACGCAGTAGCCGTTCTTCTCCACGCTGCCCTTCACCTTTGCCAGGAATGCGGCACGGTCGAAGGCCACCTCGGGGAACAGGATCACCTGCGGCGCATCGTCGGGCTTCTCGCCGGCCAGGCCACCCGCCGCGGCGATCCAGCCGGCATGGCGGCCCATCACCTCGAGCACGAACACCTTGGTGGAGGTGCGCGCCATCGAGGCCACATCGAGCGCCGCCTCGCGCGTGGAGATGGCGATGTACTTGGCCACCGAGCCGAACCCCGGGCAGCAGTCGGTCAGCGGCAGGTCGTTGTCGACGGTCTTCGGGATGCCCACGCAGGTGACCGGATATCCCAGCGCTTCGCCCAGTTGCGACACCTTCAGCGCGGTGTCCATCGAGTCGTTGCCGCCGTTGTAGAAGAAGTAGCCGATGTCATGCGCGCGGAACACCTCGATCAGCCGCTCGTATTCGGCGCGGTTCTGCTCCAGGCCCTTCAGCTTGAAGCGCGCCGAGCCGAAGGCGCCGGCGGGCGTGTGGCGCAGGCCCTTCAGCGTGGCGCGGCTTTCCTTGGCCACGTCGATCAGGTCTTCGGTGAGGCCGCCGACGATGCCGTCGCGCCCGGCATAGACCTTGCCGATGTGGCGGCGGTGCCGGCGCGCCGCGTCGATCACGCCGGCCGCGGAGGCATTGATGACCGCCGTCACGCCGCCGGACTGGGCATAGAAGGCGTTGCGGGGACGTTTGGCTGCCTTGCGCATGGAGTGTGCTCCGTTGGGAACCGGTTTGACCGGCGGAAAGCGTATCGGTACTGTGCCCCGACCTTCAACGACGACAACAAAGTCTCATGCGCATCGTTCTCCTGGGAGCCCCCGGCTCCGGCAAAGGCACGCAATCCCAGCGTCTCGTGCAGCGCTTCGGCATTCCGCAGATTTCCACCGGCGACCTGCTGCGCTCGGCAGTGGCGCGCGGCACCGAACTGGGCCGCAAGGCGAAGGCGGTGATGGAGGCCGGCCGGCTGGTCGATGATGCCATCGTACTGGGAATGATCCAGGAGCGCCTGGCCGAGCCGGATGTGGCCCGCGGCTTCATCCTCGATGGCTTCCCGCGCAACATCGCCCAGGCCGAGGCGCTCGACCGCCTGCTCACCGACCTCGGCAAGCCGCTGACGGCCGTGGTGCAGATGGATGTGCCCAATGCCGAGCTGGCGCGCCGCATTGCCGGTCGGCGCAGCTGCCAGAGCTGCGGCCGCGTATTCAACATCTATTCCATGCCCATCGGCGCGGCACTGGTCTGCCCCAGCTGCCCGGGCAACCCGCCGCTGTACCAGCGCCCCGACGACAACGAGGCCACGGTCATCGAGCGGCTGAAGGTCTATGAGCAGCAGACGCGGCCGCTGGTGGACTACTACGGCCGCAAGGGCCTGCTGCAGAGCATCGACGCGCAGGGCAATGTCGATGACATCACCGAGCTGCTGGTGGGCGTGCTGAGCTCGCCGGCCGGGCAGCGGGCACGCGCGGTGGCCAGCGGGGCCAGGGCCGGAAAACCCCGGCGCACGCATGCGCGGCCGCAGTCAAAGGCGGGTGGCAGGGCGAAGGCGAAGAGCCGGAACGGGGCTTCGGCCAGGACAAAAGCCAAGACCAAGGCAAAGGCCAAGACCAAGACCAAGACCCAAGCCAAGGCCAAGTCCCGGGCAAAGACAAAGACAGCCGCGAAGTCGAAGATGAAGTCGAAGGCGACGAAGTCGAAGGTAAAGTCAAAGTCAAAGGCGAAGGCCAGGCCAAAGACCAAGACCAGGCGCGGCACACCCGCCCGCCGCAAGTAGGCCGCACGAGGCGAGGCATCCGCGACGCGGGTGCCCGCTCCTCAGTCCCGCAGCGCCGCCAGCAGTTCCTCGCCCAGCACCTGGCGGCGCCAGCCGTGCAGCACCTCGGCATCGCCACCGCGCGCGATGGCCTCCAGCTCGCGCCGCGTGGCCAGCACCTCGCCCGCCAGTTCAAGCTCGCCCGCGCGCCGCTGCACGATGCCGGCCAGCTTCTTCACGCGCGCCTGGACGACCGGATCAGGACGCGGCCGCTGCGGCGGGGGCGGCAGCTGCGCGGGCAGCTGCGCCTGGCCGATCACCTCCAGCACCATCCGGCCACTGCGCTCGACGAAGCCCGGCGTCAGTTCGGCCAGCTGCGCCAGCTGCTGCGCATCGCGCGGCGGATTCAGCACCAGCGCACGCAGCCCGGCATCATCGAGGATCCAGCTGCGCGGCCGGTCCTTCTCGCTGGCGCGACGCTCGCGCCATGCCGCCAGCGCCTTGAGCAGGCGGAAGCGGTCTGGATCCAGGTCGCCGCCGAAACGCAGCCGCTCGTGCGCGCTGCCCGGATCGACGAACAGGCGATCTTCGCGTGACAGGCCGCGCAGTTCCTCTTCCAGCCAGTCGAGTCGCTGCAGTCCGGCAAGCCGGGCCACCAGCGCATCGCGCAGCGCCACCAGGTGGATCACATCCTCGATGGCATAGTGCAGCTGCGCGGCGCTCAGCGGCCGCTTCGACCAGTCGGTGCGCGTCTGGCCCTTCTCGACCTCGACGCCCAGCAGCTGCCGCGCCAGCTCGCTGTAGCCGATCTGCGCCGGAAAACCGGCCAGGGCGGCAGCGATCTGCGTGTCGAACACCGGCGCCACCGGCCCGAACAGCGGCCACAGCACCTCGAGGTCCTGCCGCGCGGCATGCATGATTTTCGGCGCGCCGGAATTCATCACCGCGCGCAGCGGCGCAAGTTCGATGCCGGCGAGCGGATCGACGCACAGCGCCTCGCCGGGCAGCGCGAACTGCAGCAGGCAGAGTTGTGCGCGATAGGTGCGTTCGCGCATGAACTCGGTATCCAGCGCGATCCACGGTGCCTGGGCGAGTCGCGCGGCCAGCGCCTGGACGGACGCCTGGTCGGAGAGGGGAGCGGGGCTCATGTAGAATCGGAAGCTTACTTGATCCGACGGATTTGCTCCGCCTTGAACGCTTCGCTCGTTTCCCAGGCCCTCGAAACTGCAGTTGGCATCCTGCGCCTGCGCAAGGGTCCGGAAGACATGCCCGCTTCCACCTCGCTGCTGTGGCTCGTGCTCTTCGGCGCGGTGCTGCTGCGCGCCGCCGCGCATTCCATCGCCGCGCTGGAGTCCACCGGCAATCCGGCCGTGCTGATCGCACTGGAACTGGGCATCACATTGCTGTGCCTGCGCATCGCGCTGCGCGCCGCCGGTCACCCGGCACGCTTCACGCAGACCGCCACCGCCTACTTCGCCGTGCAGGTGGTGATGGCGCCGGCACTGCTGGCGGCCAACTGGCTGGTGCTCACCTACTACGAAACCCCCGGCACCGGCGGTGTGGCGCGGCTGCTGTATGTGGTCGTGGCCGTGTGGCTGCTGGTGGCGCGGGTGCGCATCCTGCGATCGGCCACCGCCTGGCCGGCGTTCGCCGGCCTGATGCTGGCGCTGGTCATCGAGATCATCGTCGTGATGGCGGCGCTGGCGGTCTATCCACCCGCCGCCGATCCGGCAACATCACCGCCTGCCTGAACGCCCACCCACCGCATGCACGTCCACATCCTCGGCATCTGCGGCACCTTCATGGGCGGCATCGCCGCCATCGCGCGGGCCGCCGGTCACCGCGTCACCGGCTCCGACCAGAACGTCTATCCGCCGATGAGCACGCAGCTTGCGGCGCTGGGCATCGACATCGTGCAGGGCTACGACGCCGCGCAGCTCGATCCGGCGCCCGATGTGGTGGTGGTGGGCAATGTGATGTCGCGCGGCCGCCCGGTGATCGAGGAGCTGCTGAAGCGGCGCATCCCCTTCGCATCCGGCCCGGAGTGGCTGGCACGCACCGTGCTGCGCGACCGCTGGGTGCTGGCGGTGGCCGGCACCCATGGCAAGACCACCACCAGCAGCATGCTGGCGCACATCCTCGAAGATGTGGGACTTGCGCCGGGCTTCCTGATCGGCGGCGTGCCGGGCAACTTCGAGGTCAGCGCGCGGCTTGGCGATGCGCCATTCTTCGTCATCGAGGCGGATGAATACGACACCGCCTTCTTCGACAAGCGCGCCAAGTTCGTGCACTACGCGCCGCGCACGCTGGTGCTGAACAACCTCGAGTTCGACCACGCCGACATCTATGCGGACCTCGAGGCCATCAAGCGCCAGTTCAGCCACCTGCTGCGCATCGTGCCCGGCGATGGCCTGGTGGTGCACAACGCCGCCGACGCCAACCTCGACGATGTGCTGGCGCGCGGCTGCTGGACGCCGCGCGAGGGCTTCGCGCAGGCCGGGGCCGCAGGCGCACGCTGGACCGCAAGGCTCACCGGCAGCGACCATTCCCGCTTCCAGGTGCTCTGCGATGACGAGCCCGCGGGCACGGTGTCGTGGAACCAGCTCGGCGCCCACAATGTGGACAACGCGCTGGCCGCCATCGCAGCCGCGCGCCATGCGGGGGTGCCCGTCGCGGCGGCCATCGAGGCGCTGGGCCGCTTCCGCGGCGTGAGGCGCCGCATGGAGCTCACCGGCGAGGCCGCCGGCATCCGCATCTACGACGACTTCGCGCATCACCCCACCGCAATCGCCACGACCATCGAGGGCCTGAGGCGTAACATGGGCGGGGCGCGACTGGTCGCAGTGCTGGAGGCACGATCGAACACCATGCGGATGGGTGTGCACAAGGACACGCTGGCGGCCTCCCTGGCGGGCGCCGATGCCGTCTACCTGTTTGCGCCCGAAGACCTGGGCTGGGATGCCGGCGCGGTGGCGCGCCAGCTGGGCCCGCAGGCGGCCACCGAACCCTCCGTCGACCTGCTGCTCGCGCGGCTGATGCGCGACCTGCGTGCCGGCGACCAGGTGCTGGTGATGAGCAATGGCGGCTTCGGCGGACTGCATCGCCGGCTGCTCGATGCGCTCAGGGCGCGCGCATCATGAGTGCGCCCACCCAGCGCATCGCGCTGTTCCCGCTGCGCACCGTGCTGTTCCCGCAGGGGCTGCTGCCGCTGCGCATCTTCGAGACCCGCTACCTGGATATGATCCGCCGCGTGATGCGCGAGGGCACCGGCTTCGGCGTGGTGCTGATCCTCGACGGCGCAGAGATCGGCAAGGTGGGCGAGGTGGCGCATGTGGGCACCTTTGCGAAGGTGGCCGACTTCGGCCAGCTGCCCGACGGCCTGCTGAAGATCGTGGCGCGCGGCGAGCGTCGCTTCCGCATCGTCGGCCGCGACATGCAGGCCGACGGCCTGCACCTGGCCGATGTGCAATGGCTCGACGACTCACCCGAGCCGCTGCAGCCCGGTGAATATGCGGAACTGGCCGCGACACTCGAGGGCGCGCTGGCCGAACTGGGCGATGACTATCCGGCTGGCCCGCTGCGCAGCGATGACGCGCTGTGGCTGGCCGGGCAACTGGGGCAGCTGCTGCCCGTGCCGGCGGCAACGCGGCAGAAACTGCTCGAGGTGGATGGCGCCCGCGAGCGCCTGAAGCGCATCGAGCAGCTGCGCCCCTGAGCATCCGGCATCATCCGCGCGCATTGCGGGCGGCGGTCCCGCGGCATCGGCCCTGCGGTCGCAGGCCCGGCTCAGCCGTTCCAGTCCTCCAGCCATTTCACCCGTGTTTCGATCTGTCCGTCCGCCTGCAGCTCGAGCGTGCGCCAGGCCGGCGGCCGCGCGTCGACGGCGAACTGGTCGGTGTGCGGCCGGAATTGCGAGCAGGTGGAGGGCGTGGCCATCAGCAGCAGGCTGCGCTCGTCCCGCTCGGCGACCTGGTGCACATGGCCGAACAGCACGCCGCGCACATTCGGGAAATCGTGCAGCAGCGCCATGAATTCCGCGCCATTGGCCAGCCCCACCTCATCGAGCCAGCGGCTGTGCAGCGGCACCGGATGATGGTGCAGGCACACCAGCACATGCCGCTGCGGCGCATCGCCCAGCGCCTGCACCAACTGCGCCAGTTCGTCGTCGTCGAGCCGGCCACCGGTCTCGCCCGGCACCGTGCTGTCGAGCATCACGATGCGCCAGCCGGCGGCATCGTGCACGCCGCCGAGGTGGAACGGCGGCCCGGCCAGTGCGGCCTGCATTGCCGGCACATCGTCGTGGTTGCCCGGAATGCACAGCACCGGCCGGCCGAGCCGGCCCATCTCGGCGCGGAAATGCGCATAGCCGGCCGGATCGTCCTGCACCAGGTCGCCGGTGGCCAGAATGATGTCGCAGGCAGCGATGTCGTCGCGCGCCGCGGCCAGCGTGGCCTGCAGCGCCGGCAGCGTCGCGACGCCGCGCAGCTCCCGCTTCGGGTCGCCAAAGAGATGAGGATCGGTGAACTGGACGAGTTTCAGGGATTTAGTCAAGTCTTTCAGTCGCTTGGGCCCTTATTGGCCACATCTGTGATGTCCGGGCACTTACTCTACGGACCTCTGGCTGAGCGTAAAGTGAACCGCATCGCCTGATGATTTGCGGTGCAGGGCGCCGCATTGGAAAATGCGCGACTCTTCACACCCCCCTTTAACGAATTACGGACTCCCCGCCGCTTTGAGCACTCCAGACCGCCGCGATCTCGCCAATGCCATCCGGGCCCTGTCCATGGATGCCGTCCAACAGGCCAATTCCGGACACCCGGGCGCCCCGATGGGCATGGCGGATATCGCGGAGGTGCTGTGGCGCGACCACCTGAAGCACAACCCGGCCGATCCGCAGTGGTTCGACCGCGACCGCTTCGTGCTGTCCAACGGCCACGCCTCGATGCTGCTTTATTCGCTGCTGCACCTGAGCGGCTATCCGCTGTCCACCGACGACCTGCGCAATTTCCGCCAGATGGGCGCGCACACCGCCGGCCATCCGGAGCGCGACCTGCACCTGGGCATCGAGACCACCACCGGTCCGCTGGGGCAGGGCATCGCCAATGCGGTGGGCATGGCGCTGGCCGAGAAAATGCTGGCCGCGCAATACAACCGTCCCAGCCACACCGTGGTCGACCACCGCACCTGGGTGTTCATGGGCGATGGCTGCCTGATGGAAGGCATCTCGCACGAGGTGTGCTCGCTGGCCGGCACGCTGCGGCTGGGCAAGCTCGTGGCCTTCTTCGACGACAATGGCATCTCCATCGATGGCGCCGTCGAAGGCTGGTGCGCCGATGACGTGCCCGCGCGCTTCGAGTCCTATGGCTGGCGCGTGATCCGCGATGTGGATGGCCACGACGCCGCCGCCGTGACGGCCGCCATCGAAGCGGCCGTGACCAGTGATGACCGCCCGGTGCTGATCTGCTGCCGCACCATCATCGGCTATGGCGCGCCGAACAAGGCCGGCACCAAGTCCACCCATGGCGAGGCGCTGGGTGCGGATGAAATCGCCGCCGCGCGCAAGCACCTGGTGTGGACCGCCGAGCCCTTCGTGATTCCCGATCCCATCCGCAAGGCCTGGGACCAGCGCGCGCGCGGCGCGGCCGCGCAGCAGGACTGGACGCAGCGCTTCGCGGCCTACGAGGCCGCCTTCCCCGAACTGGCGCAGGAACTGCGCCGGCGCATGCAGGTGCAGCTGCCGGCGGATTTCGCGCAGATCGCGCACAAGGGCCTGGAGGCGGCGCTGGCGGTGAACAAGCCGCAGGCCACGCGCCAGTCCTCGCAGGTGGTGCTCAATGCCATCGGCCCGCTGCTGCCCGAACTGGTCGGCGGCTCGGCCGACCTTTCCGGCTCGAACAACACCTTCCGCAATGATTCGGTGCCGGTGACGCCGGACTCCGCATTCGGCAACTACATCAACTGGGGCGTGCGCGAGTTCGGCATGACCGCGGCGATGAACGGCATGGCGCTGCATGGCGGCTTCCGTCCCTATGGCGGCACCTTCCTGGTGTTCAGTGACTATGCGCGCAATGCCGTGCGCATGGCGGCGCTGATGCGCCAGGGCGTGGTGCTGGTCTACACGCACGATTCCATCGGCCTGGGTGAAGACGGCCCCACACACCAGCCGGTGGAGCACCTGGCCTCGATGCGCGCGATGCCGAACCTGTCGCTGTGGCGCCCTGCCGATGCCGCCGAAACCGCGGTGGCCTGGGCTGCGGCAGTGGGCCGCACCGATGGCCCGACCGCGCTGATCCTCACCCGCCAGGCGCTGCCGCAGCAGCCGCGCACGCGCGAGCAGGGACAGGCCATCAGCCGCGGCGGCTATACGCTGATCGAGCCCGCCGGTGGCGCGCCCGAGGCAGTGGTCATCGCCACAGGCTCGGAAGTTTCCATCGCCGCCGAGGCCGTGCAGGCGCTCAATGCCGCCGGCGCGCGCGTGCGTCTGGTGTCGATGCCCAGCACCGACACATTCGATCGCCAGGATGCGGCATACCGCGAGTCGGTGCTGCCCGCCGTGATCACCCGCCGCGTCGCGGTGGAGGCCGGCGCCACGCTGCCGTGGTGGAAGTACGTGGGCACGGCCGGCCAGGTGATCGGCATCGACAGTTTCGGCGCATCGGGCAAGGCCGCCGACCTGTTCCGGCACTTCGGCCTCACCGCCGCGCGCGTGCGCGAGGCCGTCGAACAGACAATCCAGCAGAGCTGACGAAGAGAGAGGAAGGACACGCCATGGCTATCAAGGTAGGCATCAACGGCTACGGCCGCATCGGTCGCAACATCCTGCGCGCCCTGCATGAGGGCAGGCGCAATAGCGAGATCCAGATCGTTGCCATCAACGACCTGGGCGACGCGGCCACCAACGCGCACCTGACGCAGTACGACTCGGCGCATGGCCGCTTCCCCGGCGAAGTGCGCGCCGATGGCGATTCCATCGTGATCAATGGCGAGCGCATCAAGGTGTTCGCCGAGCGCGACCCGGCGAAGCTGCCGTGGTCGTCGGTGGGCGTCGACATGGTGTTCGAGTGCACGGGCCTGTTCACCAGCAAGGCCAAGGCCTCGGCGCACCTGTCCGGTGGCGCGAAGAAGGTGCTGATCTCGGCGCCGGGCGAGAAGGACGTGGACGCCACCGTGGTCTATGGCGTCAACCACGACAGCATCACGCAGGCGATGACCGTGGTGTCGAATGCCTCGTGCACCACCAACTGCCTGGCGCCGCTGGCCAAGGTGCTGCACGATGGCATCGGCATCGAGTCGGGCCTGATGACCACCATCCACGCCTACACCAACGACCAGGTGCTGACGGATGTGTTCCACAAGGACATCCGCCGCGCCCGCTCGGCCACGCAGTCGATGATCCCGACCAAGACCGGCGCGGCCGCGGCCGTGGGCCTGGTGCTGCCGGAACTGAAAGGCAAGCTCGACGGATTTGCCATCCGCGTGCCCACCATCAACGTGTCGCTGGTCGACCTGACCTTCAAGCCGAAGCGCGGCACCACCGTCGAAGAGGTGAACAAGCTGGTGAAGGCCGCCGCCGACGGTCCGCTGAAGGGCGTGCTGAACTACACCGAGGCGCAGCTGGTGTCGATCGACTACAACCACGACCCGGCTTCCTCCACCTATGACGCCACGCTGACCAAGATCATCGATGGCGGCCTGGTGAAGGTGTGCTCCTGGTACGACAACGAGTGGGGCTTCTCCAACCGCATGCTCGACGTTGCACTGGCCTGGAGCCGCGCGAAGTAGCGCGGGAAACACCCATGAAAGTGCTCAAGATGAGCGACCTGCCGCTGGCCGGCAAGCGCGTGCTGATCCGCGAGGACCTGAACGTGCCGGTGGCCAGTGGCACAGTCAGCAGCGACGCGCGCATCCGCGCGGCGCTGCCGACCATCCAGGCTGCCCTGGACCAGAACGCGCGCGTGATCATCATGTCGCACCTGGGCCGGCCGGAAGAGGGCAAGTTCGATCCCGACCTGTCGCTGGTGCCGGTGGCCAAGCGCCTGTCCGAACTGCTGGGCCGCAATGTGCCGGTGGTGCGGGACTGGCTCGATGGCGTTTCCGCGCAGCCCGGCCAGGCCGTGATGTGCGAGAACGTGCGCTTCAACAAGGGCGAGAAGAAGGACGACGAGCAGCTGGCGCGGCGCATGGCCGCGCTGTGCGATGTGTTCGTGATGGATGCCTTCGGCACCGCGCACCGCGCCGAGGCTTCCACGCATGGCGTGGCGCGCCATGCGCCCATCGCCTGCGCCGGTCCACTGCTGGTGGGCGAGCTCGAGGCGCTGGAGCGCGCGCTCGAGAAGCCGCAGCGGCCGATGGTGGCGATCGTTGCCGGCTCGAAGGTCAGCACCAAGCTGACCATCCTCGAGGCGCTGCTCGAGAAGGTCGACCGGCTGATCGTCGGCGGCGGCATCGCCAACACCTTCCTGGCCGCCTCGGGCGTGCCGGTGGGCAGGTCGCTGTGCGAGATGGACATGCTCGACACCTGCCGCACGCTGATGACGCGTGCCCGCGAGCGCGGCGCCGACATCCCGCTGCCCACCGATGTGGTGGTGGCCACGGAGCTCGCCGCCACCGCGCATGCCGACGTGCGCGACATCCACGAGGTGAGCCCGGGCGAGCTGATCCTCGACATCGGCCCCGACACCGCCGAGCGGCTGGCAAAGCTGATTGCCCATGCCGGCACGGTGCTGTGGAACGGGCCGGTGGGTGTGTTCGAATTCGACCAGTTCGGCGAGGGCACGCGCGTGATCGCCACGGCCATCGCCGACAGCAAGGCCTTCTCGCTGGCCGGTGGTGGCGACACGCTCGCGGCCATCGAGAAATATGCCGTGGGCGAGGGCATTTCCTACATTTCGACCGGCGGCGGCGCCTTCCTCGAGTTCGTGGAAGGCAAGCGTCTGCCGGCAGTTGCGGCGCTGGAAGAACGCGCCAAGGGGTAGACCCGTGACCAATGCCGAGGCTTTCCTGCGCCGGACCAAGATCGTCGCCACCCTGGGGCCGGCGACCGATGACCCGGCCGTGCTGGAGGCCATGGTGCGCGCCGGCCTGGACGTGGCGCGCGTCAACTTCTCGCACGGTGGCAAGGACGAACAGCGTCGCCGCATCGTCGCGGTGCGCGAGGCCGGCCGCAAGGTCGGCCGCTCGGTGGGCATCCTGGCCGACCTCTCCGGTCCCAAGATCCGCATCGAGAGTTTCGAGAAGGGCAAGATCGACCTGGCCGAGGGCCAGCCCTTCGCGCTCGACATCGCGCTCGATCCTTCCGCCGGCAACGAGCGGGAGGTGGGCTGCGCCTACAAGAACCTCGTCAAGGACGTGCGCGCCGGCGACACGCTGCTGCTGGCCGATGGCTACATCGTGCTCGAGGTGGTGTCGGTCAGCGGCACGCGCGTGGAGTGCATCACGCGCGCCGGCGGCGAACTTTCCAACCGCAAGGGCCTGAACAAGCAGGGCGGCGGCCTGTCGGCGCCGGCACTGACCGACAAGGACCTGGAATACATCCAGCTGGCCGCCGATGCCGGCGTGGATTTCCTCGCCGTGTCGTTCGCGCGCGATGCCGCCGACATCCGCCGCGCACAGGTCGAGCTGCGCAAGCACAAGGGCACCGCGCATGTGGTCGCCAAGATCGAGCGGCACGAGGCCATCGACAATCTCTCCGACATCCTGTCGGTGGCCGATGCGGTGATGGTGGCGCGCGGTGACCTGGGCGTGGAGATGGGCCATGCCGCGCTCACCGGCATGCAGAAGACCATCATCCAGCAGGCGCAGCTGGCCAACCGCATCGTCATCACCGCCACGCAGATGATGGAGTCGATGATCCACAGCCCGGTGCCGACGCGCGCCGAGGTCAGCGACGTGGCCAATGCCGTGCTCGACGGCACCGATGCGGTGATGCTGTCGGCCGAGACGGCCGCGGGCCGCTATCCGGTCAAGGCCGTGCAGGCCATGTCCGAGGTCATCCTCGGCGCCGAGAAATACGAATTCGGCCACACCTTCCGCCGCGCGCAGCGCATGGAAGGCACCTTCGCGAACAACGAGGAGGCCATCGCGCGGGCGGTGATGTACACCGCGCAGTACCTGCATCCGCGCGCCATCGTGGCCTTGACCGAGTCAGGCCTGACGCCGCTGTGGATGTCGCGCAACCGCGTCGACATCCCGATCTTCGCGTTCACGCGCCAGACGGTGACGCAGAGCCGCGTGACGCTGTACCGCGGTGTGTATCCGGTGCTGTTC
Source organism: uncultured Steroidobacteraceae bacterium (assembly GCA_964417875.1). Classification (GTDB taxonomy): domain Bacteria; phylum Pseudomonadota; class Gammaproteobacteria; order Steroidobacterales; family Steroidobacteraceae; genus ZC4RG30. Next base: position 2,042 of record CAYQJU010000029.1, on the reverse strand, counting down.
GATGTGACGCACGAGACGCCGGCGCGCATGTACCAGGCCATCTTCGACCGGCTGCTGGCCGACGGCATGGTGGACGTGGGGGATCAGGTGATCGTGACCAAGGGTGATCTGTCGGGCGTGCAGGGGGGCACCAACTCGATGCAGATCCTCAGGGTGCAACGCGCGCAGGACTGAGTCCCATGAAAAAGGGCCGGCTCCTCGCGGAACCGGCCCTTTGTACGCAAGCTGCGGCGTCTCAGCCCTTCGCCTTCAGCGCCTCGATATCCTTCAGCAACTCCGCCGAATGCCCCTCGAGCTTGTCGGGCGTGACGTTGTAATGCTTGGCCACCTTGCCGTCCGGGCCGATCAGGAAGGTTTCGCGCGCGGCGATCTGCATGTTGCCCCGCTGCGTCAGCACGCCGTACTTTTTTGCCGTCTCATAGCTGGTATCGGCCAGCAGCGGGAAGGGCAGGCCATGTTCCTCGATGGCCTTGCGGTTCTCGGCCGAGATCTTCTCGTTGCCGGCCAGCGCCTTCTCGAAGGCCTTGTGCGATTCCACGTCATCGACACTGATGCCGAGGATCTGCGCATTGGCACGCCGGAACGCAAACACGTTCTCGGTGAATTCGCAGGCCTGGCTGGTGCAGCCGGGGGTCTGGTCCTTCGGATAGAAATAGACCACCACCCACTTGCCCTTGTAGTCGGCCAGCGAATGCTGCTTGCCGTCCTGGTCGGCAAGCCTGAAGGCCGGGGCCACATCGCCGGCCTTGGGCTTGTTGGCGGCGGCGGAACCGGCCGGTGCCTGCTGGGCAGACACGGCAACTGCCACCAGTGCCAGCGCGGCAAAGGCGACGAGGATTCGCAACGGCGACAGGCGGATGGATCCGGCGCGCATATACCCACTCCTTGAAATGAAAACTTGAACCCGTCCCGGTGGCGGGCGGCTTGAACCATAATGATAGGCCCATGCCCGCGCAGCCGCCATCCGACAACCGGCCCGTTCCCGCACTGGTGCTGACCGGGGGTGGCGCGCGCTCGGCCTACCAGGCCGGCGTGCTGAAGGCCGTGGCCGAGATATTGCCGCAGCAGGAAAACCCCTTCCGCATCATCGTCGGCACCTCCGCCGGTGCCGTTGCGGCCAGTGTGCTGGCAGCGCGTGCCGAGCAGTGGCGGCAGGCCGTCGCCTCCATCGAGCAGGTCTGGGCCAGCTTCCATGTGGACCAGATCTTCCATGTCGGACGCCGTCGCATGCTGCGCTCGGGACTGCACTGGGCGCTGTCGCTGCTGTCGGGCGGCCTGCTGGTCAGTCCACCACGTTCGCTTTTCGACAACGAGCCGCTGCGCGCACTGCTGAAGCGCGAGGTGCCATGGCGCGGCGTGAGCCGCAGCATCCGCACCGGCCGGCTCGATGCGCTGGCGCTGTGCTGCACCGGCTATGGCACGGCGCGCTCGGTGGCCTTCTTCGAGGCCCGCGAGGATCTGTCCGAATGGAGCCGGCACCATCATGTGGGCCGCCGCGTGCGGCTGGGACTGCCGCACCTGATGGGCAGCCTCGCGGTGCCGCTGCTGTTTCCCGCCGAGGAGATCGGGGGCGAATGGTTCGGCGACGGCGCGATGCGCCAGATGTCGCCGCTGTCGCCGGCGGTGCGCCTCGGCGCCGACCGGATGCTGATCATCGGCATGCGGCCGCCGGGCACCGGCGGCATGACGCGCCGCCGTTCCACGCCGCATGCGCAGCCCACACCCGGCCAGATCGCAGGCTTCGCGCTCGACAATCTTTTCACCGACCAGATCTGGGCCGACCTGGAACAGATCGAACGGGTGAACCGCACGCTGCGCGTGGCACCGCAGGTCTATCCGCACGCACGCCTGATCGAGCAGATCGTGTTCATCTCGCCTTCCGAGGACATCCGCACCATCGCCGAGCGCTGCATGCATACGCTGCCGCCTTCGCTGAAGGCGCTGCTGCGCGTGGTGGGCGCGCGCGATGCGCGCGGCGCGCAGCTGGCCAGCTACCTGATGTTCGAGTCGGAATACACCAGCGCGCTGATCGACCTGGGTTA
>CAYQJU010000028.1:0-33011 GCA_964417875.1 uncultured Steroidobacteraceae bacterium | reverse complement strand
GAGGCTGTTGACTTGGAGCAAACCCAGTTCTAACTTTCGCCTACCGTCGGCAGACCGTCGTAAAAACGAGAATGTCAAAGCGGGGAAAACTATGCGCACATCGGCAGCCATTGAGGTCACGGCCGGCGTAGGGCTTGTCGCGACCGTTGTCTTCTTTCTTTCGACGTTCTTCTTGACGCCGGATCCCGCCGCAGGTCCAGCGACCGACGACGACATCGGATCGAGTAGCGAGCCAAGCGGTAGTCATCTGATTCTCGCGCTCAGCACAAATTGCAGCATTTGCGAGAGAAGTTCAAAGTTTCACTGGTCATTAACCGAGGCCGCAAACATATCCGGCGCCAGAATTTCAGCAATTTTCGTCGAAGATAGGGACATCGGCCAGGAGTATTTGCTGTCGAAGAGCATCACCTCTGACATAGTGGATAGTGGGTCCTACCTTCGTCATGTGAGAGGAACGCCGACAGTTCTCTTGACAAACTCCGCAGGCCAAGTCGTGAAGACTTGGGCCGGGCTGCTTACTCCCGAACGAATGAAAGAAGTTGCCAGGTCCGTCGGCATCGAGAATGAATTCCTAGAGGTGGTGGAAAGATCCGCTGAGAACATTGGGCCAACGTTCTATGGCGCGCCATTGATCAGTGCATTTGAGATGCCGAATAGTTCAAGCTCCAATCACACAATCATTGATACCCGGCCAAGTTCGATCTTTCGTGATTCCCACTTGGTAGGCGCAATCAATATTCCACTTGACGAGTTGGAAGCTAGATTGCCCGTGGAGGTGCCGGCTGAGAATCAAATCATCCACTTTTGTAACCTCGACATCGGATGTGAAGATCTCAGCAGATCGACGGCCCAATTGTCCCATTGCGCGTTGGCGGTTCAAGTTCTTCAAGAACTGCGCCCAAACAAGGTGGTTGTCCTCAAAGAGACAATAACCACGTTAAAGCGACTTGGCGGGGCTTTAGAAGTCACAGGCGATGAATCCTAGGATCTAGATTTTGGAGATCGTGTGGTGAGACCGGTCGCCATCATTTTCGCGTTGCTGATAATCGCCGCAGCGTTTCAGTTTGATGTCGTACGCGTGTCAGGATCATCGATGTCATCCACGTACTGCGATGGAGACCTTCTGCTCTCGCGCCGGGTGGGAACTCTCGGGTACAACCCGAACGAATTAGCGCAAAAAGTTATTGTTGCTAGAGCCCCTTCCTCAAGTGTTATTAAGCGCGTAGTCGCTGAACCTGGAGACAAAGTAGCTATCCGCGCGGGGAGGCTTGAACGGAACGGAGAAATACAACTAGAGCCTTATGTCTGCGACGGTGCTGTGAATCCAAGCGCGAACTGGCCAGCGCGCCCTGATGGTTATGGAGAAGTTCCGGAGGGTTACTGGTTTCTTCTAGGGGATTCCAGAGCAGATTCATTTGATTCTGCGGATTTCGGTCCAGCGCCAATAGGGGCAGTCAAGAGTGTGGTAATTGCGCGAATTAGGCGTGGCAGTGGGAGCTGCACATGTTAACAAGGCGCGACTCGCTTCGAGCGAGGCGAAGCTCGATCACAATCGTTGTCATTCTCATTGGAGGATTCGGAGTTTGGACGCTGCTGAGAATTGACGGCGGCCTGGATGGCGATAAATCAACAACTTCGATCAGTCGGGATGGAGCGAGTTCCGAAGAGGCCGTTCCAAAATTAAATGTAGAGGAAACCAGTGCCAGCAGTGAGGTCGAGCCGCCAACGAATGCTGTGTCTAAGTCTTGGCAGGATTTGAAAAGCGATGGCTTAGAGCCTGACACTCGGACATTCCCAGAGTCTCTTCCAGAGATGAAGGAAGTCTTTGGATCTGAAGCGACCAGCCCAGGAATCGATTACGCCTTGGAGCTCAGGAAGCGACTGGAGCGTGGTCATGCAACTAGCCGAAGCCGTGAACTTGAGCATTCAATGAATATTGCAATGGAATCGCGGATTCTCGATCAGACTGTGATTTCTCTGGCCACATGTCGCGAGAATATCTGCGAGATGCAAATTGCAAAACGCCAATCAGATAACACAATGCCGACGGTTTCCGTACGCGAGATCATCGAAACTGTAGATCAGGAGCTTAGCGCTCAAGGCATGGTTCGGGTGTCCCAGTCGGTCTTTCCCAAGTGGAAAGGCAGCTTCTCCGTGATCTACTGGGTTCCTGGCGAGGATGTTCTCTCGCTACGGAGTCATTAGTATGCGTTCAATACCATTGATCAGAACTCTTGCTGTTATTCTAGTGGTATTGGCGATTGTCACCGGACTTTCTTGGATTCGGCTCCGAGCCTCGAGCGAGCCCTTGGTCCAGGAGGTCGTGGCGGGAGCCTTCACGCCACTAGACGCATTACAGGGTAATGCTGTGCCAGCTCTGGAAGTGGCGGAAACATTCGACGAGACCCAGTCGGATTTGTCTCTGAGCGCCGAATTCAGGCAGGCTGAGTACGACCGTGCAATTGAACTTGTGAGGGAAGGCAGCCCTCTGGCCGATTTTCTAACCGCGACCTATAACTCAAATTCGCCAGGGCGTTGGCAATCAGCCAAGAGGCTCGTAGCGCTATATGAGGAAATGATGTCCTCTCCAGAAGATGCACATACGAGTTTGCCGCTGGCGGCGGAGGGTCAAAGGATTCTTCAGGCTGATCCGACGATGGCTGGCTCGATTCTGTGGCCGATTGAATGCCGGCGAGCTATGTGCATAGTTCAGATTTCTGAAACTCCAAATCCACCACCTGGTCAGGGTGGGGGTAGCGCTGGATTTCTCAAGGCTATTATGAGTTGGGGCGGTATGGAAATCACATCTGATGGGGAATTTGCGAACGACCCGAATCAGTTCGGCTTTGGCGAAGTGAGGGTAATTCATGGCTCGGAGCAGACGTTCGTCTTCTTAAGACGGAAAGTCGATGAGTCGCCCTCTCTCCAGTGATAATTGACCACCGAAGAATGTCGCAATTCATCGCAGGGAGGTCCTTAGTCGATTGGCAGCCTATCTTGCTGTTGCCGATGCTTTGTCATACGACCCCTCCAAAAGCATCGCAAATGAGAGGCGGCTTCTAAGGCGCGGGATTCGAGTCTGCTTGGAAATGACAGGAAAGGGGGTGGTATTGATGGTGACATTGTGAAAAGTCATGCGCTCCGCGCGCTCTTGAGGTCGTTTGAGTTCAGAGCATGGAGATAATCAACAATGAAGACGCATAGAGCTGTTATAGGTTTGAAACAAATCTCCTCGGCAGCCGTTTTGGTCATTGCGGCTGTAGCTGTTGCGCGCGAGGTCCCCCAAGAGGTCGATGCCGCGTGTGCAATGTGCCACCCCGATTTCAACTTCGGAATGGTTATCGGAGGTGGTGAATGGTGTGACATGAATCAGCCAATTGGAGGATGGGCATGCGAGCTGATTTTCCCTCCGAACAATCCGTGGGCTGTCAGATGCGGCTATCCTGACAATTCGATCTGTCCGTGGGGATAATGCCATCTTCTTGCTAGAGATAGGTAAGGCGGGTCGTGGTGCGACTCGAACGCGCTGCGCCTTTGCTATGGGTCGTCAGGGCAAGAGCTAGCCCTCCGTGCGCAGTTGGCCAATTCTCGAATTGACGACCCCTTTTTCTTTGGCCTTTCCGGCAGAGATCAAAGATCACCTACACCACCAACGCCATCGAGAGACTGAACACCTCGGTGCGCAACAAGGGGCACTTCCCCTCCGATCAGGCCGCCACCAACCTGATCTGGCTGGCGCTGCGACACAATCATCGAGGAACTGCTGAAAGACCCCCGTGGGAGCTTGGCAGAGTGCTCTGCCAAGCGACAAGTGCTTCGCGCCGCCAGCAATCCGCCCAACACTGAGACGATCGGGCTGAAAGGAACGGCGACTGCGAGGGGTAATTCATCCAGCAGACCCGTCGGATGCCTACAGAAAATTTCATGGCCTTCTGCAGACGCAGATCCGCGCCTCAGTCACGCCTGTCACTCGCGTTGCACAGGACACAGACTGACGGATCAGATCAGTTTTTCTTGATCAACGCGACGATGGAGGCGCCCGTCTCGTCCGTGCCCGCCGCCTTGCCACCCGCCGCGATATCCGCCGTGCGCAGTCCCTGCGACAGCGCATCGGACACCGCCTTCTCGATCGCGCGCGCCTCGGCTTCCAGCCCGAGCGAATGCCGCAGCAGCAGCGCCGCGCTGAGGATGGTGCCCACCGGATTCGCGATGCCCTTGCCGGCAATGTCGGGCGCGGAGCCATGGATGGGCTCATACAGTCCGCGCTGGCCATCGCCCAGCGACGCCGAAGGCGACAGTCCCAGTGATCCGGCCAGCATCGAGGCCTCATCGGTGAGGATGTCGCCGAACATGTTCTCGGTGACGATCACGTCGAAGTCGGCGGGCCGCCGGATCAGGTGCATCGCGGCCGCATCGACCAGGATGTGCTCCACAGCCACATCGGGAAACTCCGCCCGCATCACGCGCGTCACCACCTCGCGCCACAGCCGCGAGGTGTCCAGCACATTCGACTTGTCGATCGAGGTGAGCTTGCCGCGGCGCGCCTGCGCCAGGCGGCCGGCCACGCGCGTGACGCGCTCGATCTCGGCAGCCGAATAGCTGCACAGGTCGCTGGCTTCCGTGGCGCTTCGTGTCTTGGCACCGAAATAGATGCCGCCGGTCAGCTCGCGCACGAACACGAGGTCCACGCCGCGCACCACCTCGGCCTTCAGCGTGGTGGAATCGGCCAGTGCAGGATGCACGGCCACCGGACGCAGGTTGGCATACACGCCCAGCTCGCGGCGCAGCCGCAGCAGGCCCGCCTCCGGGCGCAGCTTCGCATCCGGCGCGGACCACTTCGGCCCGCCGATGGCCCCCAGCAGGATGGCATCGGCCGCCAGGCAGCTGGCCAGCGTGTCCGCCGGCAGCGGATCACCATGCTGGTCGATGGCGATGCCGCCGAAATCACGCGCATCGAACAGGAACTCGTGGCCGAACAGCGCCGCCACCTTCTCCAGCGCGCGCACACCCTCGCGCGTGACTTCCGGACCGATGCCGTCGCCGGCCAGTACCGTGATGCTTGCCTTCATCGCTTCGCTCCAGGAATGGAAGGGGCGGGCGGGGCGCCCGCCGGGAATGTCAGTAGCCGGCGGCCTCGCGACGCTTCTCGTAGGCCGTGATGGCCGCATCCTGCGACAGCAGGTAACCCAGCTGGTCCACGCCCTGCATCAGGCAGTAGCGCGCGAACGGCTCGATGGGGAAGTCGACGCTGCGGCCATCGGGCAGACGCAGCGCGCGCGCTTCCAGGTCGACGGTGACCTCGGCGCCGGGATTGGCCTTCAGCCACGCCAGTGTGGCCGCATCGACCACCACCGGCACCAACCCGTTCTTCAGCGAATTGGAGCGGAAGATGTCGGCGAAGCTGGTGGAGACCACGGCGCGGATGCCGAAGTCAGTGAGCGCCCACGGCGCGTGCTCGCGCGAGGAACCGCAGCCGAAGTTGTCGCCTGCCACCAGTACCTGCGCGCCGGTCGCCTCGGGGCGATTCAGCACGAACTCGGGATTCGCACTGCCATCGGGCAGGTAGCGCCAGTCGGCGAACAGCTGCTTGCCCAGGCCTTCCTTCGAGGTGGTGCGCAGGAAGCGCGCCGGGATGATCTGGTCGGTGTCGACGTCGTTGACCGGCAGCACCACGGTGCGCGAGGTCACGCTGCTGAAGCCGGCCATCAGATCAGCTCCCTGGGATCGGTGATTGCGCCGCGCAATGCGGAAGCGGCGGCGGTGAGCGGGGAGGCCAGCAGCGTGCGTGCACCCACGCCCTGGCGGCCCTCGAAGTTGCGGTTGCTGGTCGACAGCGAGTACTGGCCCTTGCCCACGGTATCGCCGTTCATGCCCAGGCACATCGAGCAGCCGGACTCGCGCCACTCGGCGCCGGCATCGAGGAATATGCGATGCAGCCCCTCGGCCTCGGCCTGCTTCTTAACCTGCTGCGAACCGGGCACCACCAGCATCTGCACGCCCTCGGCAATGCGCCGGCCCTTCAGCACATCGGCCGCGGCACGCAGGTCGGTGAGGCGTGAATTGGTGCAGCTGCCGATGAACACCACATTCACCGGAGAACCGGCCAGCTTCTGCCCGGCGCCAAAGCCCATGTAGGCCAGCGCGCGCTCGAACACTGGATCTTCGCTGGACTGCGGCACGGTGCCGCTGACCGGGGCCACCATGCCCGGGTGCGTGCCCCAGGTGACCATCGGTTCGACGGCGGATGCATCGAGTGTGACCTCGCGGTCGAACACTGCGCCTTCGTCGGTGACCAGCGTGCGCCAGTCGGCCACGGCGCGTTCCCACGCCTCACCCTGCGGCACGCGTGCACGGCCCGCAAGGTAAGCGAAGGTGGTTTCATCCGGCGCGATCATGCCCGCGCGCGCACCGGCCTCGATGGACATGTTGCACACCGTCATGCGCTCGTCCATGTTCAGTGCGCGGATCGCTTCGCCACGGAACTCGATCACGTGTCCGGTGCCACCGCCCACGCCAATCTTTCCGATGATGGCCAGCACCAGGTCCTTCGCGGTCACGCCGGGACGCAGCCGTCCGGTCACATTGATCGCCAGTGTCTTCGCCCTCGACTGCAGCAGGCACTGCGTGGCCATCACATGGCCCACCTCGGTGGTGCCGATGCCGAAGGCCAGCGCGCCAAAGGCGCCATGGGTGGAGGTGTGGCTGTCGCCACAGACAATGGTCTTGCCCGGCTGGGTTGCGCCCAGTTCCGGTCCGATCACATGCACGATGCCGCGCAGGTCGCTCTGCAGGTTCAGCAGCTCCACGCCGAACTCGGCGCAGTTGGCCTCGAGCTTCTGCACCTGCATCGCCGCCGATTCGATGGTGAAGGGCTTGCCGCCGAACACCTGCTCGGTGCGCGTGGGCGTGGAGTGATCCATCGTGCCCAGCGTGCGGTCGGTGCGGCGCAGTTTCAGGCCGCGCGAGCGCAGCTCGGAGAAGGCCTGCGGCGAGGTCACTTCATGGATCAGGTGCAGGTCGATGTACAGCACCGCCGGCGTGTCCGGCGTCTGCGGTACGACTTCGTGCCGCTCCCAGACTTTCTGGAAGAGCGTCTTCGGGGCCGTCATGGATGAAACCTCTAGGCGTTGGCGGCGCGCGGTGCGGCCGACATGTCGACCGGGTCCAGCCATCCATAGCGGTCCGGCGCGTTGCCGGTCAGGATTGCAAAGAAGCCCTGCTGCAGCTTCTCGGTGATCGGGCCGCGGCGGCCGGCACCGATGGTGATGCGGTCCACCGAGCGCACCGGCGTGATCTCCGCGGCGGTACCGGTGAAGAACAGCTCGTCGGCAAGGTAGAGCAGCTCGCGCGGAATGGAGGTCTCGCGCACTTCAAGACCCAGGTCGCGCGCCAGGCGGATGACCGAGTCGCGCGTGATGCCGCCCAGCGCCGAATGCGCCAGGCCCGGCGTGTGGATGACGCCATCGCGGATCAGGAACAGGTTCTCGCCCGCGCCCTCGCTGACCAGGCCATCGGGAGACAGGCCGATGCCCTCGGCAAAGCCCAGACGCTTGGCCTCGAGGCTGATCAGCTGGCTGGAAAGATAATTGCCCGCCGCCTTGGCCATGGCAGGGATGGTATTCGGCGCGACGCGCTGCCACGAGGACACGCACACGTCCACGCCATTGGCCTCGGAATCGGCGCCCAGGTACTTGCCCCATTCCCAGGCGGCCACGGCAACCTCGACCGGCGGCTCATTCTTCGGCGCCACGCCGATCTCGCCATAGCCGCGGAAGGCCACCGGACGCAGGTAGGCACCATTTTTCAGCCCGTTGACCGCGATCACCTCGCGGCACGCCGCGTTGATCTGCTCGGGCGTGAAGGGAATGGTGATGCGATAGATCTTCGCCGAGTCGAACAGCCGTCGCGTGTGCTCGGCGAGACGGAACACCGCCACGCCCTTTTCCGACGCATACGCGCGTACACCCTCGAACACCGACGAGCCGTAGTGCAGGGCATGCGACAGCACGTGCACCGTCGCCTTTTCCCAGGGAACGAGCTTGCCGTTGAACCAGATGTATTGCGTTGCGGGTATGGGCATGGCGGATTCCTGTGCGCGTCTTAAGCGCGCTCTTCGTTCAGCCAGGGCATGCGATCGCGCAGCTTCGCCCCGACCTTCTCGATCTTGTGGTTGAGGTCGGCCTTCATCAGCTTGTTGTACTTCTTCAGGCCCGACTTGTTCTCGGCGATCCACTGGCGGGCGAACTTGCCCGACTGGATCTCGCCCAGCACCTTCTTCATTTCCTTCTTCGTGGCGCGGTTCACGATGCGCGGTCCGCGCGTCATGTCGCCCCACTTGGCGGTGGTGCTGATGTACTTGTGCATCTTGGCAAGACCGCCTTCATGCAGCAGGTCGACGATCAGCTTCAGCTCGTGCAGCACTTCGTAGTAGGCCACCTCGGGCTGGTAGCCGGCTTCCACCAGCGTCTCGAAGCCCTTGAGGATCAGGTCTGAAGTGCCGCCGCACAGCACCACCTGCTCGCCGAACAGGTCGGTCTCGGTCTCCTCGGCAAAGGTGGTCTGCAGCACGCCACCGCGGGTGCTGCCGATGCCGTGGGCATAGGCCAGCGCCTTGGAGTGGGCCTTCTTCGAGGCATCCTGCGCCACGGCGATCAGCGCCGGCACGCCACGACCCTGCTGGTACTGGCGACGCACCAGTCCGCCCGGGCCCTTCGGCGCGATCAGCACCACGTCGAGATCCTTGCGCGGCTTGATCTGGCCGAAGTGGATGTTGAAGCCATGTGCGAACAGCAGCGTTGCGCCCTGCGGGATCGCATTCTTGATCTCGGCGTACAGCGCCTTCTGCGTGGTGTCGGGCACCAGCACGGCGATCAGCGTCGCATCGGCCACCGCGTCGACCGGCGCCATCACGGTGAGGCCGTCCTTCTTCGCAGCCTTGAAGCTGTCGCCCTTGCGGACACCAACGACCACGTCGAAACCGCTGTCCTTCAGGTTGAGCGCATGGGCGCGGCCCTGGCTGCCATAGCCGAGGATCGCGATGCGCGCGCGGCGCAGGGCGGTTTTGTCGACATCCTTGGGTCCGAAAAGACGCATTGCTAGCTCCGTTGAATTGGAAAAATGAAAACAGGGTTCGTCAGTATAACGCGATTCGCTCAATTGCTGACTTGTCAGCGATGCGGATGAACTAGAATCCGGCTCATGCCCCCGACCGCCGAAGCCAGCGCCGTGGCGCTGCCGTTGCACTGTGTCACCGAGTCGCAGTTTGCCGCGTGGCGCGACGCGCAGAAGGCGCCTGCGCGCGCGTGGCTTGCGGCCACCGGTTTCCAGCCGGAACGCGGCCGCTGGGCGCTGCTGCCCGATGGCCATGGCGCGCCCACTGGCGTGGTGGTGGGCCTGGGGCGCCAGACGCCCAGCGAAGCCATGGCGTGGTTCTGGCTTGCGGCGGGACTTGCCGATCGCCTGCCACCCGGCAGCTATGCATTGCCCGATGAGCCTGCCGAGCCCGTCGCACTGGCCTTCACGCTGGGCTGGACCTATGGCGGCTACCGTTTCCAGCGCTATCGCACGGCAGGCGCAGTGCCATCGCGCCGGCCGCGCCTCGACACCCCTGCCAGCGTCGATCCGCACTATGTCGCAGCGGCCACGTCGGCTGCGGCCTGGGCGCGCGATCTGGTCAACACGCCGCCCAACGAGCTGGGTCCCGCCGAGCTCGAGCAGGAAGCGCGCGCACTGGCCGCGCGCACCGGCGGAAAGCTCAACGTCGTCGAAGGCGAGGCCTTGCAGCGCGAGTTCCCGCTGATCGCAGCCGTGGGGCAGGGATCACCCCGCGCACCACGACTGATCGACCTGACCTTCCCGCGTCCCGGCGCGCGCCGCGTGACACTGGTGGGCAAGGGCGTGTGCTTCGACACCGGCGGACTCGACATCAAGCCCGCCGCCGGCATGCTGCTGATGAAGAAGGACATGGGCGGTGCCGCCGCCGCGATGGCCACCGCGCAACTGCTGCGCGAGATGGAAGTGCCGGTGGAACTGCGCGTGCTGGTGCCGGCGGTGGAGAACGCCGTGGATGGCGTCGCGTTCCGTCCCGGCGACATCTGGCCGTCGCGCAAGGGACTGCGCGTGGAGATCACCAACACCGATGCAGAAGGACGCCTGGTGCTGGCCGATGCACTGGCGCTGGCCGCCGAAGAGAAGCCGGACCTGCTGGTGGACTTCGCCACGCTCACCGGCGCGGCGCGCGTTGCGCTGGGCCCGGAACTTCCACCGGTCTATGGCGGCGATGCCACCCTGGTGCAGCAACTGCTGCGCGAAGGCGAGCGCCTCGCCGATCCGCTATGGCCCATGCCGCTGTGGGATGGCTATGAGGATGACCTCGGCAGCCGCATCGCAGACCTGAACAATGCACCGTCCGGCGGCATGGCAGGCTCCATCACCGCGGCATTGTTCCTGCGGCGCTTCGTGACCGATCCTGCACGCTGGCTGCACCTGGACATCTACGCCTGGAACCCGCGCGACCGTCCCGGCCGTCCGCCGGGCGCCGAAGCGCAGGGGATCCGTGCCGTGGCGGCGCTGATCGCCGCGCGCTTCGGCGCATGAATCCCGGCCACCTCGCGCTCGCCCTCTCTCGCCGCGAACTGCTCCCCTGGACCCTGGCCGGTTGCGCCCTGGGACTGGTCGAGGGCGCCACGTGCTGTCGGCGCACATCGGCTGGAACCTCGGCCACAACGATTTCGCCTCACTGGGCAAGGTGCAGCAATATATGGGAGTCAATGTGACGCTCACCGGCCTGCGCGGCCTGCTCGCGCCACCGCTGAGTGCCATTGCCTACACGCTGCTGGAGCGTCGGGCACCGGGGGCAGGGCGCCTGGCGCTGCTGCTGCCCCTGGGACTCACCCTCACCGGCGCCATCGGCTTCACCCGCATGAAACACGAACCTACAGGACACCGGCGCCCATGAGCACCCGCAAGCGCAGCACGCATGATCCCCGCCAGCACTCAAGCCAGGTGGTGGATGGCCTGAAGAACGCACCGGCGCGCGCGATGCTGCGCGCGGTGGGATTCACCGACGCGGATTTCGCCCGCCCGCAGGTAGGCGTGGCCTCCACCTGGGCCAACCTCACGCCCTGCAACATGCACATCGGCCGCCTCGCAGAAGAGGCGGTGGCAGGCGCCGATGCCGCCGGTGGCAAGGGCGTGCTGTTCAACACCATCACCGTATCCGATGGCATCTCGATGGGCTCGCCGGGCATGCGCTACTCGCTGGTGTCGCGCGAGGTGATCGCCGATTCGATCGAGACCGTGGTTGGCGCCGAGGGCTTCGATGGCTTCGTCGCCATCGGTGGCTGTGACAAGAACATCCCCGGTTGCGCGATGGCGATGGCACGGCTGGACCGGCCGTCGGTGTTCGTCTATGGCGGCACCATCCGTCCCGGTGCGGGCCACACCGACATCGTGTCGGTGTTCGAGGCAGTGGGCGCGCGCGCCAGCGGCCGCATCGACGATGCGCAGCTGCACGAGGTCGAACGCACTGCCATCCCAGGTCCCGGCAGCTGCGGCGGCATGTACACCGCCAACACCATGGCCTCGGCGATCGAGGCGCTGGGCCTGTCGCTGCCCGGATCCTCGGCGCAGGAGGCCATCGGTGAGATCAAGCTTGCGGACTGCCGCCGCGCCGGTGAGGCAGTGGTGAAACTGCTGCAGGCGGGCATCACGCCGCGCCACATCCTCACGCGCAAGGCCTTCGAGAATGCGATCACGGTGTCGATCGCACTGGCCGGATCCACCAACGCTGTGCTGCACCTGCTGGCCATTGCGCACGAAGCCGGCGTGCGGCTGACGCTGCGGGATTTCGCGCGCGTCGGCCGGCGCGTGCCGGTGCTGGCCGATGTGCGGCCGAGTGGCCGCCACCTGATGTCCGAGCTGATCGCGATCGGCGGCATCCAGCCGCTGATGAAGGAACTGCTCGCGCGCGGCCTGCTGCACGGCGACTGCCTGACCGTCACCGGCCGCACCGTGGCGCAGAACCTTGCGCAGGTGAAGCCGTATCCGGCCGGCCAGACGGTGATCCGACCGTTCAGTGATCCGGTCAAGAAGGACAGCCATCTGGTGGTGCTGCAGGGCAACCTTGCGCCCGAGGGTGCGGTGGCCAAGATCACCGGCAAGGAGGGCCTTGCCTTCAGCGGCACCGCGCGCGTGTTCGAAGGCGAGGAGCGCGCCACCGCGGCCATCCTCGCCGGCAAGGTGAAGGCGGGCGATGTGGTGGTGATCCGCGGCGAGGGCCCGGTGGGCGGTCCCGGCATGCGCGAGATGCTCAGCCCCACCGGCGCCATCATGGGCCGCGGACTGGGCGACAAGGTGGCCCTGATCACCGACGGGCGGTTCTCCGGCGGCAGCCACGGATTCGTTGTAGGACACGTCTCACCGGAGGCCGCGCTGGGCGGCCCGGTCGCGATGCTGAGGGACGGGGATATCATCACCATCGACACCGTGAAGCGGCGCATCGAGGTGGACTTGAGCGCCGCGGAACTCAAACGCCGCAGCCGCGCATGGCGGGCCCCGCGGCCTTATGCGACGCGCGGTGTGCTGGCCAAATACGCGCGCACGGTGTCAAGTGCAAGCCGCGGTGCTGTCACGCAATAACCGGCACGTAACTGCACTGTCACATCTATTGCACTGCATCCGCGCTACGCTGCAAAAATCACTCCCCGGCGAGGTTGTGCATTTCTCGTCAGTGGCGTTACAGTTCGATCAAGCGCATGCAGGGATACTTGCATGCCGGCGCGAAGGTAGTTACCTTGCGGCGCGACCTGGGGGAGGTCCACAGACTTAAGGGCTGGTGAGGTCATGGGCGTATATACACAAACACAGGGCAACTGGTTTTCGCGCCGCGGCGCATTCCTGATTCTGCTGATTGCCTTCCACGTGCTGTTCATCCTCGCGCTGAAGAGCGGATTCGCCGTGCAGCTGATCCAGCAGATCACGCAGCCGATCAAGGCCGAGATCATCAACGAGGTGCTGCCGGAAGAGCCGCCCCCGCCGCCGCCTGAAGTCCAGATGGAACTTCCGCCGGTGCAGGTGCCGCCGGTGCTGGTCGACATCCAGCTGCCGCCGCCGCCGCCCACTGCCATCCAGGCTCCGGTCACCACCGAGGTGCAGCCGCCGGCTCCGCCGCCGCCGCCGCAGGTCACCCGTTCGGTGGTGCGCACCCGCGCTGCGGTTGCCTCCATGCCCAACGTCGACGACTACTACCCCAACTCTTCCCGCAGCCTGCAGGAAGAGGGCGTGGTGCGCGTGCAGATCTGCTGGGGAACCAATGGCCGTGTCGAGACCGGCCAGGTCAAGGTGGCAGAGACCTCCGGCTACTCCCGTCTCGACGATGCCGCGCTGCGCGTGGCCCAACGCATCCGCATGAGGCCGGGTACGGCCGACGGCAAGCCCGAGGCAGACTGCGCCACGCTGCCGGTGCGGTTCTCCCTGAAGGGTGAGAGCGACCGATAATTTGATGAATTCCGCGCCCGAAGCAGTGGTGTGCACCACTTTTTCGGGCGCGGTTGTGTTGTGGGTATCGAGTTTTACGCACGTTGACGCTTAAGCAGCAATCGAGGAAACAATGAACGAAGATGTCGGGGCCGCAGTCGATCCGGCCAGCAACCCGTACGGTTTCGGCGCACTGATCGAACACGGAAACATGATCTCCTGGACCATTCTGGGAGTGCTTCTGATCATGTCGCTGGGCACCTGGTGGATCTTCTTCACCAAGTTCTGGGACCAGTACCGCCTCGGCAAGTCGGCGCGCAACGTCGAGAAGAACTTCTGGGCTGCCGGTTCCGCCCGCGAAGGTGCCGACCGCCTGCCGAAGGATGACGATTTCCGCTTCATCGCCGAGAGCGCCATCCGCGCCGCCGGCCATTACGAGGGCCGCCTGGGCGACCGCATCTCGATGCGTGAATGGCTCGACATGGCGCTGAGCCGCTCGGTCGAGGGCATGAACAGCAAGCTGAGCAGCGGACTGTCGTTCCTGGCCACCGTGGGTTCCACCGCGCCCTTCATCGGACTGATCGGCACCGTGTACGGCATCCTGAACGCGCTGATCAAGATCGGCCTGTCGGGCCAGCCGTCCATCGACCAGGTGGCCGGCCCCGTGGGTGAGGCGCTGATCATGACCGCGCTGGGCCTGGTCGTCGCCGTGCCGGCGGTGATCTGCTACAACGTGCTGCTGAAGCGCAACAAGACCATCCAGGAGACGCTGCGTGACTTCACCGGCGACCTCGAGGCCAACCTGATCGGCGGCGTGAAGCCGGCGGTTCCGGCCGGTGGTGGCGCGACAGGCACGGCCAAGCCGGTTGCCGGCCAGGGCGCCACGGGCACCGCACCCGCGCTGAACCGCAAGTAAAGCCGCGCCAGCGCAACGTCAGAGGGCAGCGATATGGCTTTCAAAGTAGGCGGCGGCGAACAGGAGATGTCGGAGATCAACACGGTCCCCCTCATCGACGTGATGCTGGTGATGCTGATCATCTTCCTGATCACGATCCCGGTGATCGTGCCGTCGGTGAAGGTCGAGCTGCCCGAGCCGCGCAACATCGCGCAGCAGACCCAGCCTGAAGACATCCCCGTGTCGGTCGACGTGGAGGGCAACCTCTACGTCGGCAACGCGGCGGTGGATCGTGATGGCCTGTTCGAGGCACTGGCGAACCGCAGTCGCGCCGCCAGCGCCAATGGGCAGCTGCCGCCGAAGGTGCACATGAAGGCAGATCGCAATGCGCGCTACGAGCATGTGGCGCGCGCGCTCTACACCATCCAGACCGCCGGCATCATCGAAGTCTCGTTCCTGACCGAGCCGAAGGGCGCGAACGCGCTCTGATAGGAGTCCTTCCCAGATGGCCTTTAAAGTTGGAGAAGCCGGCGCCGACGAGCCGATGTGCGACGTCAACACGGTGCCGCTGATCGACGTGATGCTGGTGCTGCTGGTGATGCTGATCATCACGCTGCCCACCCAGACGCACGGCGTGAAACTCGAGATGCCGCCACCGTCCACGACCGTGGCGCCGCCGATCGAGCCCGAGCGCATCAACATCGAGATCGACCCCGACGGCACCGTCGTGGTGAATGGCAACGTGGTGCCCGCCATCGAAGAGCTCGAGAGGTTTTTCGAGCGCGAGTCGCTGAAAGAGCCGCAGCCTGAAATCCATATGCGTCCCTCGGGCCTCGCGCTCTACGACGTGGTGGCCAATGTGATGGCCGCCGCACAGCGTGCCAACATGGTCCGCATGGGCTTCACGAACGTTGCCGAGTTCGCGGAGTAATGGCCGGGGGGTGTCGCCCCCCGCCGACGTTCAGGCCTTATTCAGCCGCTATGCGGCAGAACTGTCTCATGGCCCCTCCGCTGACTCTGGCCGGAGCGGGATTGTGGTACAAGACGCGAAAGGGCCGTAACCGGGCCCGCCAGTTGGAGAAGTCACACATGACGAAAACGATCGTCCGTTCGGTTCTCGTGGCGGCAGTCCTGGCTGCCGGCAATCTCACCGTGAGCGCGCAGAATGCCGCGCCGACCACCACCCCGGCACTGGGCGAGATCTTCACCGCCGCGCAGAATGCGGTGACCGCCAAGAAGTGGCAGGAGGCCGAGGCCAAGGCGAAGGAAGCGCTGTCGAAGCAGAAGAAGCCCGACGACATCTACGCCGCGCATTACTTCCTGCTCGAAGTCGACAAGGCGCAGAAGAACAACGCCGGCATCATCGAGCACCTCGAGGGCATGCTCAATTCCGGCTTCTCGCCGGGTCCGGCCGCGCAGGCCCAGTTCCGCAAGGCACTGCTGTCGGCGTATTTCCAGCAGCGCAACTACGCCCAGGCCATCAAGCATGGCACCGACCTGATCAAGAGCGGACAGGCCGATGGCGATGTCTACACGGTGGTGGGCCAGGCCTACTACCAGCAGAAGAACTATGGCGAAGCCATCAAGATCTTCAACGACCGCGTCACCGCGGCCGAGAAGGCCGGCCGCAAGCCCGAGCGCAATGAGCTGGTGCTGCTGCAGTCCTCCTATGACAAGGCCGGCAATGCCGAGGCCGCGCAGGCCACGCTCGAGAAGCTGGTGCGCCACCATCCGACGGCCGACACCTGGCTGGCGCTGCTTTACGAGGTGAAGCGCGAGCGGCTCGACCCGCGCCAGAAGGTGCAGCTCTATCGCCTGATGGATTCCACCGGCAACCTGAAGCATGCGACCGATTTCATGGCCTATGCCGAAGCCGCGCAGTCGCTGGGCCTGTCGAATGAGGCCGCCGTGGCGCTGGAAAGCGGACTGAACCAGTCCAAGGTGTTCGCCGAGGGCACCGAGAAGGATCGCGCCCAGCGTTACCTGAATTCAAACCGCGAGAAGGCTGCTGCCGACCGCGGCGAGCTGGCCAAGCTGCAGGCCGAGGGCAGGGCGGCAGCCACCGGTGATGTGCTGGTGGCGCTGGGCATGGCGCAGTTCAGCTACGGCCAGCATGCCGATGCGGTGCAGTCGTTGCAGGCCGGCATCGCCAAGGGCGGGCTGAAGAATGCCGCCGATGCGCAGATGACGCTGGGCGTGGCGCAGCTGAAGGCCGGGCAGAAGGCCGATGCGGCCAAGACCTTCCGCGCGGTGAACAGCGACAATGCGATCACTGAGCGCATCTCCAAGCTGTGGGCGCTGCACGCGGGCGGTTGATCCTCCACACCGGCAGCAGCGTCAAGGCTGCTGCACAGAGCAGAAGGGCGGCCACTGGCCGCCCTTCCTGTTTCAGCCGGCCTGCCGCCGCTTCAGTCCCTCGATCAGCTTCGGCACCACCTCGAACAGGTCACCCACCAGTCCATAGTCGGCGGCTTCGAAGATGGGCGCATCGGCGTCCTTGTTGATCGCGACGATGACGCGGGCGTCCTTGATGCCGGTCATGTGCTGGATTGCGCCGGAGATCCCGAGCGCGATGTACAGCTCCGGGGCGATGATCTTGCCGGTCTGGCCCACCTGCAGGTCGTTGGGGGCATAGCCGGCATCCACCGCCGCACGCGAGGCGCCCACGGCAGCGCCCAGCACATCGGCCAGTTCATGCACCAGCTGGAACTTCTCCGCGCTGCCCAGAGCACGGCCGCCGGAGACCACGCGCTGTGCGCTCTGCAGGTCGGGGCGATCGCCCCCCTGGGAATGCAGTGCGATGTGGCGGGTGTGCGTCACCGCAGGGGCCGCCACCGAAGCCGCCTCGACCGGCGCGGGCGCATCCTGGTCGCCGACCGCCTCATAGGAGGCGGTGCGCACGGTCGCTGCGATCGGCGCCACGCCTTCGGCCTCGACGGTCAGGATGGCATTGCCGGCATAGATCGGGCGGCGGAAGCGGGTGGGGGATTCCACCGCCATCACATCGCTGATGGCTGGAACGTCCAGCAGCGCGGCGATGCGCGGCAGCAGGTCCTTGCCGAAGGTGGTGGAGGGCGCCAGCACATGCGAGGCACCGCGCGCCAGTTCGGCAAACTGGGGCGCGAGCACGGCGGCCAGCGGCGGCGAGTTGGCCGCATGCTGCAGCGTGTGCACGCGCGTCACGCCGGCGAGGCGTGCGGCGGCCGCGGCGATGGCGGCCACTTCGGCACCGGCGACGGCGACTTCGATCTCGCCACCGATGTCCTGCGCGCAACGCACCGCGCGCGCGGTGGCATGCGAGAGATGTTCGCCGTCATGTTCGGCAATGACCAGGATGTGCGCCATCAGACCAGCCCCTTGGCGCCCAGCTGCGCCAGCAGTTCATCCACGTCCTTGACCATCGTGCCCTTCAGGCGGCCGGCGGGGGGCGCATAGTGCACCGCCTTCAGGCGCGGCTTCGGCGTGATACCCAGCGCTGCCAGGTCGAGCGTTTCCAGCGGCTTCTTCTTCGCCTTGATGATCTCCGGCAGCTTCACGAAACGCGGCTCGTTCAGCCGCAGGTCGGCGGTGACCACCGCCGGCAGGTCCACCTCGATGGTCTCGAGGCCCGCATCGATCTCGCGCGTCACGCGCGCGCTGCCTTCGGCCAGTTCCAGCTTCGAGGCAAAGGTGGCCTGCGGACGGTTCCACAATGCCGCCAGCATCTGGCCGGTCTGGTTGTTGTCATCGTCGATGGCCTGCTTGCCCATCAGCACCAGCAGCGGTGACTCGCGCTCCACCAGCTTCAGCAGGGTGCGCGCGGCATCCAGTGGCTCGAGCGGTGCATCGGTGCTGACCAGCAGCGCGCGGTCGGCGCCCATGGCCAGCGCGGTGCGCAGCTGGTTCTGCACCTCGGCGGGGCCGATGGAGGCCACCACCACTTCTTCGGCGAGGCCTTTTTCGCGCAGGCGCAGGGCTTCTTCGAGCGCAATTTCGTCGAAGGGATTCAGGCTCTGCTTGACCCCTTCGGTCATGACACCCGAGTTATCAGGTTTTACGCGGATGCGAATGTTGAAGTCGACCACGCGTTTTACGGGCACAAGGATGCGTTTCATCGGCTATTTCGTACGTTTTGCGAGACGGATCGGGGCGCGCAGTATACGGCCATATGGCTGGGGGGCAGGCAGGGGGCTAAACTTCCGCAATGAAACCCGACGCCAGCATCAAGCCCAGCCAGTCCCTGAAACACGTGCGCTACGAGATCCGCGGAGCGCTGGCGCGCCGCGCGATCGAGCTGGAGCGGCAGGGTTACGAGATCATCTCGCTGAACATCGGCAATCCCGGTGCCTATGGTTTCCGCACGCCGGAGATCCTGCGCCTGGCGCTGGTGCAGAACCTGGTCGCATCCGAAGGCTATGCCTACCAGAAGGGCGTGTATCCGGCGCGCGAGGCCATCCTGCTGCAGCAGCAGAACCGCGGCGTGCAGGGCGGCACCACCGAGAACATCTTCATCGGCAATGGCACTTCCGAGCTGATCGACCAGACGCTGCGCGCGCTGCTGTCCGCCGGTGATGAAGTGCTGGTACCGGCACCGGACTATCCGCTGTGGACCGCCGCGGTGACGCTCAATGGCGGCAAGGCCGTGCACTACCCCTGCCGGCCGGAGAACCGCTTCATCCCCGATCCGCAGGACATGGAAGCGCTGATCACGCCGCGCACGCGCGCGCTGGTGCTGATCAACCCGAACAATCCCACCGGCGCGGTGTATCCGCGCGAGGTGCTCGAGCGCATCGCGCGGCTGGCCGAGAAGCACCAGCTGGTGGTGTTCAGCGACGAGATCTACGACGGCATCACCTATGACGGCGTGCAGTTCGTGCCCGTCGCCTCGCTGGTGCGCGACACGCTGTGCGCCACCTTCTCAGGACTGTCGAAGGTGTACCGCGCCGCCGGCTATCGCGTCGGCTGGGTGAGCTTCTCGGGCGCGGTGGAGCGTGCCGGTGATTACCTTGCGGCAATGGAACTGCTCAGCTCGATGCGCATGTGCGCCAGCGTGCCGGCACAGCATGCGGTGCATGCGGCGCTGGGCGGCTACCAGAGCATCCTCGACCTGACCGCGCCGGGCGGAAGACTGTATGAGTCGCGCCGCGCGGTGATCGATGCGGTGTCGCAGAGCCGCTTCCTGCGCCTGACGCCACCCAGCGGATCGATGTATGCCTTCGTCGAGGTGCGCACCGATGCACTGCCCGAATTCAATGACCAGCAGTTCGCGCTTGAACTGCTCGAAGAAAAACATGTGCTGGTGACGCCGGGCAGCGCCTTCAACGTGCCCTACCAGAACCATTTCCGCACCACCATCCTGCCCGATCCTTCCACGCTGCAGACCGTGTTCCAGCGCATCGAGTCGCAGCTGGAAGCCTGGTCCGCTCGCCATGGCGCGCGCTCGCAGGGCGGCAGCGGCCGGGTGGTGAACGCCACCGCACGCTTCAAATAGGCAAGCGGGCACGCATATCACGGCGCTGGACTCCGCATTGGTCGCCGCCCTGGAAGAGGGTCGCGACCTCATCGTTCCGGACCGGCATCGTGCCGCGGCACTGCGCCTGGCATGGGCGCGACGGCAGCTGGCGGCCGGCAGCGCGGTATGGAGTTCGCCTTCGATACACACCTGGGAGGCCTGGCTGACGCGCCAGTGGCGCGAGGCCGCACAACGTGGCGCCGCTGCACCGGCACAGCTGCTCGACGCCAGCCAGGAACGCGCGCTGTGGGAATCGGTGCTGGCGCAGCTGGCCCACGAGGACGAAGACGCCACCAGCCTGACGCAGCACGCCGGCGCGATGATGCTGGCGGCCGCACGCGCCACGCAGGCCGGCATCGATCCGCAACGGCTGGCGCTGGGACGGGAGGAATCCCTGTTCGCGCGCGCATTGCAGGCGGTGCGGCGCGAATGCCAGGCCCGCGGCCTGCTGTCATTGCGGCTGGCCGGCGCCGATGCGCTGGGATTCCTCGAACAGGTGCGCGCGCCACGCATCGCCGGCGAGCGCAGCCTCACCGCGCTGCAGGCGGCGCTGGGCTCGCGATGCTGGCCAGGCGAAACACTGCTGCTGCCATCAGGTGATCGGCAGGCCGCATCCGTGCAGCGGTTGCGCGCGGTGGATCTGGAGCAGGAACTTGCCGCCTGCGCCGCCTGGTGCCGGGCGCATGTCGAGCGTGACCGCGGTGCGCGCCTGCTGGTGATGTCCGCCTGCATCGAACCGTCACTGTCCATCCAGGCCGCGATGCTGTGGCGCGCCTTGTCCGGCGGCGCCGCACTCGAGGAGAACGAGCAGGCACGCTGGCTGGCGGTGGAGGGCGGAGAACCGCTGCTGCACCAGGCGCTGGCGGCCGATGCGCTGGCGGTGCTGGAACTGGCCGGCAGCGACGACATCGACATCGCCGCGTTGCAGGCGCTGCTGCGCAGTCCCTATTTCGGCATCGGTGAGGATGCGCCGCGACTGCGGCTGGCCGCCTGGCTTGCCGAGCAGGGCCTGGCGCGCTGGCCGCGCGAAGGCCTGCTGGGCGCGCTGCAAGGGCTGGCCGCGCGCGAGCCGGCAGCCGGTGGGCTCACGGCATGGTTCAGCGCCGCGCTGCAGAGCCTCGGCAGCGGCGGTCGCCTTGCCGCCACCGAATGGGCGCGACGCTTCACCACCGTGCTCGACGCGGCCGCATTCGCGCGCGCCGCGCCGCTGGATTCGCGCGAGCAGCAGCGACTGACGCGATGGAATGCGCTGCTGGATGAGTTCGCCTCGCTGGACGCCGTATTGCCGCCCCTGTCGCTGCCTTCGGCGCTGGCCCGTCTGCGACGCCTGGCGACGCAGGCGCGCCACCAGGCCGCCAGCGCCGATGCGGCCATCACATTGACCGCGAGCCTTGCCGATCCGGTGGCGGCCCACGACGGCATCTGGGTGCTGGGACTGGCCGAAAGCCGCTGGCCGGCCGCGCCGCGGCCGGATCCCTGGGTGCCGCTGGCCGAACAGCGCCAGGCGCAATGGCCCGAATCCGGTGCAACGCAACGGCGCGAGCAGGCCCTGTGGGCGCTGCGCTGCTGGCAGGCGCGCGCCGGTGAGCTGGTGCTCAGCCACGCGCTGCGCGAGGGCGATCTGGTGCATCGTCCCGCGGCGTTGGCAGGCGAGGCTGCGCTGTGGCTGGACTGCGAGGCAGTGTGGCCGGCGCCCGTCGCGGGACTTTCGCACGAGGCCAGTGACCAGGCGTTGAGGCCGATGGCGTGCGGGACCGGTGACGGTGCGCGCGCGGAGGATATTCCGCTGCTGCCCGGCGGCACCTCGCGCCTGGTCGCGCAGCAGGCCTGTGCATTCCGCGCACAGGCGCAGTGGCGCCTCGGCGCCGAACCACCGCCGCTGCTGTCGCAGGGCGTGCCGCCGTCGCTGCGCGGCCGGCTGCTGCATCGGCTGCTGCAGGAACTGTGGCAGCAGCTGCGCGACCAGCAGCGGCTGCTGGCGCTGGATGAGACCAGCGAGGCAGACCTGGTGTCGCTGTGCTGGGAAGTTGCGCTGCGCGAGACGCCATCGGCGCGGTGGCTGTCGCCCGCCGTGCTCGGGCGCGAGCGTGAACGCGCGCTGCGCACGGTGCGCGGCGTGCTGCGGCTGGAACGCGCGCGGCTGCCGTTCACCGTCGAACACAACGAGCAGTCCGCGCAATGGCAGGGCGCAGGCGCCCGCGTGGCGCTGCGCATCGATCGCATCGATCGCATCGGCGATGACGCGGTGCTGATCGACTACAAGAGCGGCGCGCCCGGACGGATCGGGCTGCATGAGGCGGTGCTGCAGCCGCTGCAGCTGGCGCTGTATGCCACGGCACTGGCGCAGCAGGGCCGGCCGGTGGTGAGCGCGGTGCTGCTGAACCTGCATCCTGCCGAGCCGGAGTTCGCCGGCGTCACTGCGCGCGAGGGCGTACCGGCGCCGCGGCTGCGTGCGGTCGACGACTGGCAGCAGGCGACCGCGAATTGGCAGCAGCAGCTGGTCGCGCTGATGGCGCAGCATCTGTCCGGCGAGGCGACGCTGACGCTGGATCGCACCGTATGCCGTCGCTGCCACCTGCCTGCATTGTGCCGGCGCGCCGGCGCGGAAGACGACCTCGATGCAGACGACGAAGATGCAGTCACGAGTGGGCCCCGGGCCGATGCGTGAGCCGCGCGATATCACTGCTGGAGCAGGCCGGAACCCGGCCACGGGCGCCGGGCAGCCTGAGGTCCATGGCAACGATCCGGCCAGGGCCCGGGACGCCGGGCGGGGCGGCGCGCCGACGCCATCGTCCTCCGATGCGGAAGCACGGCGACTCGCCCGCGACATCCGCCGCAGCATCCAGCTGCAGGCACCGGCCGGATCCGGCAAGACCACCGTGCTCGCGCAGCGCTTCCTCGCCGCATTGGCTGCAGCCGATGAACCCGAGGAAGTGCTGGCCATCACCTTCACGCGCAAGGCCGCGGCCGAGATGCGCGAACGCGTGCTGGCCGCGCTGGAGGATCGCCTGCCGGGCGCGCAGAGCGAGCCGCAGCTCTGGCATTCGCTGCGCACCGATGTGCAGGCGCAGGCGCAGCGCCGCGGCTGGGTGCAGGCGGAACTGCCGCAGCGGCTGCGCATCCAGACCATCGACTCGCTGGCGGCGGAACTGGCCCGCGCGATGCCGGTGCTGGGACGCATGCAGGCCAGCCTGCATGTGGTCGACGACGCCACGGCGCTGTATGCAGAAGCTGCGCGACGCACCTTGCAGGAGGGCGACCTGGATGCGGCCAGCCACGCCGACATCGATCGCCTGCTGCGACGCCTGGACAACAACATGGACCGCGCCGCGCAGCTGCTGGCCGGGCTGTTGCCGGGACGCAATCGCTGGCTCCAGATGCTGGTGGCGCACCGGCCCGAGTCCCTGGCCACGCGCGTGGAGCAGAGCATGCGGCGCATCGTGCAGGCCAGCCTCGCAAGCCTCATCGACGCCCTGCCGGCCGACTGGCTGGCCGAGGCGGCGAAGATGGCCGCGGCCGCGGCACGCAACCGCGAGGAGGCCGGACATCCGCGCGTCGGCAACTGGTGTGCCTGGCTGGCTGCGCATGCGCGTCTGGGCAGCGATGCGGTGGACCTGCCCTGCTGGCAGGCGCTGGCCGAACTGCTGCTGGTGGGCAGCGAGGACCGCCTGCGCGCGACGATCAATGTCAGCCATGGATTTCCGAAGCGCAGTGCCCTGAAGGATCGCTGGCAGGCATGGCGCGACGCACTGGATGCGCGGCCGGACCTGGTGCGCCTGCTGTGCGCGGTGCGGGCCCTGCCGCCGCCGCAGCTGGATGATGGCGAGCACGCGGCGATCACCGCGCTGGCGCGCATCCTGATGCTGACGGCGGCGCAGCTGAAACTGGTGTTCCGCGAGCGCGCGCTGGTGGACCACGGCGAAGTGGCGGCCGTGGCGCGCCAGGCGCTGCAGTCGCTGGACGAGGAGGCCGGCTATTCGCTGCGCCAGACCTTGCGCGTGTCGCACCTGCTGGTGGATGAATGCCAGGACACCTCGCCGGACCAGATCGAGCTGGTGCGCGCGCTCACTGCCGGATGGCAGCGCGGTGATGCGCGCTCGCTGTTCCTGGTCGGCGATCCGATGCAGTCCATCTACCTGTTCCGCGGTTCGGAGGTGGGGCTGTTCCTGCAGACGCGCAACCAGGGCGTGGGCCATATCCGCCTCGAGGCGCTGCACCTGACGCGCAACTTCCGCTCGCAGCAGCAGCTGGTGGAATGGGTCAACGCGTCGTTCGTGCGCATCTTTCCGCGCGCGGAAGACCTGCGCAGTTCCGCCGTCACCTTCCTCGCCGCCGAACACGCGCGGCCCGTGGATGCACGGCTGCCCGCTGCGGTCACGCTGTGGCCGCAGGCGCAGGATGACGGCGAGGAGGAGGCGCGCGCCATTGCGGAAGAGATCGCGCGCCTGCGGGCCGCAGAACCGGATCTGTCGATCGCGGTGCTGGTGCAGACGCGCAGCGTTGCCGCGCCGGTGCTGCGCGCACTTCATGCAGCCGGCATCGCGACGCTGGGCGTCGACCTGGCCGCGCTGGCCGATCGCCCGGTGGTGCGCGACCTGACCGCGCTGGGTTCGGCGCTGCTGGACGCCGGGGATCGCACCGCGTGGCTGGCGGTGCTGCGTTCGCCTCCTTGCGGACTGCTGCTCGATGACCTGCTGAAGCTCGGCGACGCCGCTGGCCGCGGCGCGCTGATCGAGGTGCTGCAGGATGAGAACCTGCTGTCGGCGCTGTCGGCGGATGGCGCAATGCGCCTGCGGCGCATCGGGCCGATCCTCCGGGCCGCCTGGCGGGCGCGCGGCAGCCTCGATGTGGCCACGGGCATCGAGCGCTGCTGGCAGGCACTGGGCGGCGAGGCCGCCTGCCAGGACGCCACCGAACTTGCCGCCGGCCGGCAGTACCTGCTGGCGCTGCGCCGCCTGCAGCAGGTGCAGGGACGGCCCGGGCCTGCGCAGCTGCAGGCGCTGGCCGCGCGGCTGAAAGACCGCAGCGAGGCCGCCGATGCACGGGCGGTGGAGATCCTCACCATCCATCACGCCAAGGGCCTCGAATGGGACGTGGTGTTCGTGCCCGGCATGGGACGTCCGCCACGCCGCGACGACACGCCGCTGCTGCGCTGGCTGGAACTTCCAGAGGACGGCGGCGGCACCGACCTGCTGTTGGCCGTGCGCAGCATCGGCACGCCCAACTCCAGCGATCCGCTGGCCGCCTACATCCGCCGCCTGCAGTCCGAACGCGCGCGCAATGAGCGATTGCGGCTGCTGTACGTGGCCGCCACGCGTGCGCGGCTGAGGCTGTATCTTTCCGGGCATGCGCCGGTGACGAAGAAGCACGGCCGGCCCTGGCCGCGCAACGACTCGCTGCTCGAACTGCTGTGGCCCGCGGTGGCCGATCACTATGGGCACGACCACGCCGCGCAGCCGGCAACCGAAGCCACCGAGCCTGCGCCCCGGCCATTGCGCATGCTCTGGCATCGTGTGGCTGCCGGCTTCACGCCGCCGGCACCGCCCGCGCTGCCCATGCCGCAGTCGCTGGCCCGCCTGCAGGCCGACGCGGCGCTGGACGTGGAGTACTCCTGGGTGGGTCCGCTGGCACGCGCCGCGGGCACCGTGATGCATGCGGAACTGGACCGTCTGGCACGACTGGGCACCGCGGTCATCGATGGCATCCCCGGACGCGAGGCGGCCTGCGAGGCACGCCTGCGCGAGCAGGGCATCGATGCCGCCACCGCCGGCGACACCGCGCGGCGCATCGTCGCGCGGCTGGCGCAGCTGGTGCATGAGGAGCGGGCACGCTGGCTGCTGTTCGGCCCGCATCCACAGCATGCCAGCGAAGTGCCGCTGTCGGGCCTCGTCGCCGGCACACTGCGCAATGTGGTCATCGATCGCATGTTCGTCGACGCCGAGGGCATGCGATGGATCATCGACTACAAGACCGGTGTGCATGCCGGCACGGGTCTTGAGGAATTCATCGCGCGCGAGATGCAGCGCTATGCGCCGCAGCTTGAACTGTATGCGCGGCTGGCGGCAGCACTGGGACCGCAGCCGGTGCGCACCGCGCTGTATTTCCCGTGGCTCGGGATCTTCAGCGAACACCGGCCCGACAAAGGTCCGCGCCAGGCAGACTGGATCGGCGCTACCTGAACTGTCCGGCCGCCGACAGCCGGCGCCAGCCGGACGCATCGGCGGAGCTGAGCAGGTCGAGCGTGCGGTTCAGCCGGGTGTTGGCGGCATCGCGCACGCGCATGCGGCCATCCAGCATCCAGCTCTGGTCGGCGGTGAGCTGCAGCTCTGCCGCCACTTCCATCGGTCCGCCGGTGTCGGTGAGCTGGCCGGTGAACGGCGGCGTGTCCGATGATGTGAAGGCCAGGCGATAGCTGCCCAGCGCGGTGCCGCGCGCATCCACCAGGTTGGTCACGTTCAGTTCGCCACCGAGTCGGCCGATGATGCCGTCGTGCCAGTCCAGGTCGAAATCGCGGATGTCCACATGCCCATGCCAGCCTTCGGGCAAGGCGCCGAAGAAGCGCCGGTCCAGCTGCGAGCGTCCATCCATGGCGCGCACCTGGATGGCACCACTGGACGCCAGCACCACCTCACCGGATGTCTCGCCCTGCGGCCAAACACTGTGGAATCCGGCATGCAGCCGCAGCCGCAGCAATGCCGCAGGCTTCAGCCGCCACTCCAGCCGACTCAGCCGCATCACCACGGTTTCACCATCCTGCAGCGCCAGCTCGTCGCACTGGCCGCGCCACACCGAACCGCTCCAGCTTGCGCATTGCACGGACTCTGGCAGTGCGGCGGCCACCCAGCGGGCCGGCAGCACGATCTGCAGGGCCAGCAGGAAGGCTGCCAGCCCGAGCAGCCACGCCTTGCCCGCCCTCATGCCGGCGGAGGACGCAGCTGCACCGAGGCATTCACCTTGCCGGGCGCGCCGGCGGCGGTGACATTCGCGGTCTCGATCTGCACGCCATAGCGGGTGGACACCTGGTAGACCCAGGTGAGCATCAGGTTGAAGTCGGCATTCTCGAAGGTGATGCGATAGGCGCCATCGCCGGTGGGCGGACTGCCGGTGAGCGCCTCGCCCAGGCCATGTTCGCGCGCCGTGCGATCGACGAACACGACGAAGGATTCGCCGATGGATTGCACGTCGCCGCCGGGTCCGGAGGCGGCGAGGGTGGGGCCGACCCGGCGCATGTATTCCAGCAGCTGGCGCTGGTCTTCGATGGTGGCCTGCGCACGCGCCACGGCACGCTGCGGCAGCAGCGCCAGCCACACCAGCAGCACCAGCGCGACGATGGCGATGCCGGCCACCAGGATGCGCTGGTCGCGCACGCTCTGCCGGGCATACCACTCCGTGATCGCGCTGCTCATGAACCCGATGCCGTCATGTCGATCTGTCCCTCGAAGCCGCCTTCGTGCTGGCGGCCGCTGCTGACTTGGGCCGCATAGCCACCGGCGCGCAGGGCCTGGCTGAACTGCTCCAGCGTGGCCGCGTCGGGTGCGGACAGCCGCAACTGCAGGCCGCCGGGCCGGAAGGTGAACGACTGCAGCGTGGCCACCGGCACGTTCTGCCGCGCGGCCGACAGCGCAGCCAGCAGCGGCATCATGTTGCCGGCCTGGCTGCCGGCGCTGGCGGCGGCACTCATGCGGGATTCGAGCGCGCGGCGTGGCGCGGGACCGGGCCGCTGGCCGGGGAAGATGGAGCCGTACACGCGTTCGATTTCGGCATCGAGCTGGGCAGAAGCCTGCCGCAGCTGGCGCAGCTCCCACAGGGAACCGGCGGCATGCAGCAGCAGCAGCCCGGCCAGCAGCGCGGCGGCGACGCGCCAGCGCCGCCAGTGGTTCACCGCCACGGCCTGCGGCTTCCAGGCCCCCTGCAGCAGGTTGACCGGCGCGCTGCTGGCAATGCCTGGCGCCAGCAGCGGCAGCAGCCCGCTGCCGGCCAGCTGCACGCGCAGCGACGCCAGCGCGGGACGCAGCGCCTCGATGGCCGCCTCATGCTGCGGCCAGTCCGCCGCGGTGGCGTGCACGACGAGGTTCACCGTGGCGAGGTCGGCACCGGCGCCGGGCAGCATCGACAGGGCCAGCAGCGGATCATCGGCGGGAAATGCCACCGGACGCGCCGCACCGTCGCGCAGCAGGAAATTCTGTGGCGTGATGACCAGCGTCACATGGCCGGGCAGGGCCGGCACCAGGTCGCTCTCGGCGAACATCGCACGCGGCCGCAATGACAGTGCCCGCGCCGCATCGAGCCAGCGCTGCATGCGGTCGCGTCCGGCGACGGCAACTGGCGCAAGGCCGGTGCCGGCATCGCGCGCACCCACCGCGAAGTGCAGCTGGTCGAGATCCTGCGAGACCTGTTCCTCGAGCGCGAACGGCGCCAGCTGCTGCAGGCGGGCTTCATTGCCGGGCGGCAGCTGCACATGGAACAGCGCCACATCGCCAGCCGGCACCAGCAGCGCAACCTGCCGGCCGGCAGCCAGGGAGGCCAGGTCGGCGCCCTGTGCATCGGGCAGCAGTGCGCCGGAAGAGTCGGTTGCGACCCATTCGGGTTGCCCGCCTTCATCGGAAGGGAGCTGCAGCAGTAGCCAGTCGCCAGTTGCCATCATTCGTGTCCCAGGCTGCGCGCGACGGCCTGAACCCGGCCACTGCCATCCCGCTGCAGCAGACTGTACAAGGCGAACTGGGCAGTGCCAACACTGACCCAGGTTTCGAGCCGGAACCAGTTGCTGCGCTCGGTGGTGAACTGCTGCATCACCTGCTGCCCGCTGGTGAGCGTGGCGCGGTCCGGATAACAGTCGCCGGTGCGGCGCTCGGTCATCTCTTCCTCCGTGAGCGTGCTGTATTCCACATGTTTCTGGTCGCTGGTGTGCAGCGCGAACAGCGCATCGAGCACCACGCCGCCGGCGGTGCATACATTGACGGTGCGCACATTGGCCGGCAGTGCGGTGACATGCGGCCGCAGCAATGCATGCATCTCGCGCGTGAAGCCGGGCATCTGCAGCAGTTCGGTGGCGCTGGTGATGGGCAGGTTGGCGGTGCGGTGCGGCGGCGTCTGCGACAGGTAGAGGCCATCCTCGGCGCCATCGGGCGCCGGCAGCGTATCCGGATCGATCCAGTCGACCACCATGTCAGCCCAGCGCGGTTCCAGCTCCACCAGCTCGAGCAGCCGCTGGAACACCTTTACCGCCTCCTCGTTGCGCGTGCCGTCGGCGGCGACGAGGCTGTTCAGGTTGAAGCGCGCCACTTCATCGGTGAGGCGTGCCTCGAGCACCACGCCCTCCTGCACTTCTACCGGCTCCACGGCCTGGGCCCAGCTGTCCTGCGGCGTGTCGGTCTGGCCGGTGTCCTCGCGCAGCACCTGTGCGGCCAGTGCCTCGGCCCCCTGGCCGATCTGCAGCGCCTGCTCCAGGCCAAAGTTGCCCACCGCGCGGCGCGCCATCAGCCCGGTGTCATAGAACAGCGCCGCGGCCACCACGGCGGCCATCGCGGTGATCAAAAGCGCCGAGATCAAAATAACGCCGCGCTGTCTCATCCGGTGACCTCGATCAGCCGCGTGATGGTGCCCCAGTCGGCCAGCTGCAGCGTGATCTCCACCGCCACCGGGCGCCAGCGCAGGAAACGCAGGTCATCGTTGCGGGCGCCGGGCTGCTGCGGCGGCCAGGTCTCCTGCCATTGCCGGCCATCGTTCATGTAGCGCACGGTGAAGCCCTCGACGCCGTCGAGCAGCGCGCGCTGCACCGGCTGCGGCTCGGTCTGCGCATCCAGCACCGTCCAGTAGTCACGGTAGAGGACGCCGTCGCGCAGTTCATAGCGCACGCGCTGCAGGTTCGAGCGTTGCAGTCCGGCCGGATTGCTCCAGCCACCGCGCGTCAGCAGCACCTGCGAGGCATTCTCTCCGCTGCGCGCACCCAGCACCGCGGCCTGGTAGCCTTCGCCCACCGGCATGCGCACCGGGCGCGGCGCCACCTGGCTGAAGTCCTGCACCAGCGTGCGCACGGTGACCTGCAGGTCGATGAGCCGCTGCTGCGCAACGCGCACCCGCTCGCGGTTCTCCATCGCCTCGCTCATCGCCGTGAAGGCCATCGCGGCCAGGATGGCGGCCACGGCCACCGCCACCAGGATCTCGACCAGCGTGAAGCCGCGCGCAGGTTTCATGGTCCACCGCCCGGCGGCGCTTCGCCGTCTCCATCGCCGGGGCCATCCTCGCCACCGGGGCCGCGCTCCTCCTCGCCACCTTCACCGTCCGGTCCGCCCGCAGTGCGCGGGTTCCAGTCGGGCGTGAGGCCGCTGCCGCGCATCGGCGTCGCGCCGATGAATCCCACCGCGGAACCCAGCGCGGAGAACTCATCGTCCCCGGCCTGATCCGCATCGCCTTCACCAACAGGCGCGCGCGCCACGCGCACATCGACGCGCAGCAGTCCGTCGATGCCGGACTCGCTGATCTGCTGCTGCCACAGCCATGTGCTGCCGGCGTACTCGACCGAGTCGCGCGTCACGCCCGTTTCCGGCCGCGCGGTGGAGAGGCGCAGTTCAGACAGCCGGTTCAGCGCCACCCATTGCGCAAAGGACTTGTCGCGCAGGTAGGCGACGGTGTCGGCCGAGCGGGCGAGCGTCGTCAGCAACGCGCCCATGCCCAGCGCAATCACGAACAGCGCCACCACCACCTCGATCAGCGTGAAACCCCGGGTTCTCATCGGCGCGCAGGCTCGAGCATCTCGATGTGGATGTCGTCGGTGGTTTCGGCCGGCTGGATGCGCACGCCGGACCCCTGGTCGCGCCGCAGCTCCAGCTCGAACAGGTTCAGCTCGCCGCTGGAATAGAGCAGGATCTGCGGCCTGCGCTGGTCCGGATCGACATCGGCATCGGGCAGCACCACGGGACGGCCCTCGATCCACAGCCGCATCGACAGACCGGCAGGCAGCTCGCGCGAGCGCAGCAGTTCGTCCTGGTCGTCCATCCACAGGCCGACGCGCGGGTCGTAATAGAGGAACTGGTAGCCGCCCTCGAAGCAGCGCAGGCCATATTCGCGAACCTGCAGCGCGGCCTGGTCGCGGAAGTGGTCGATCAGCGAGACGATGCGGTCGCGTTCGGTCTCGAGCTGACGGTCGGTGCCGCCGCCAATGCCGATGGTCAGCATCGTGCCGACGATCATCAGGCCGATGATGACCATCACCACCAGGATCTCGACGAGGGTGAAGCCACGCGGGCGCATGGCCCGGGAACCTACTCTTCGATTTCCCAGACGCTGATGTCTGCGTCGATGCCTTCGCCGCCCTCGCGCAGGTCGGCACCGAGCGACCACAGCTCGTAGGGACGGCTCTCGCCGGGACTGGCGTAGATGTAGTCGTTCTTCCAGGGATCTTTCGGCGGACGGGTGAGATAGCCGCCTTCCTTCCAGTTGTGCGGCTGCGGGTCGCTGGTGGGACGCTGCACCAGCGCGGCAAGGCCCTGCTCGGTGGTGGGGTAGCGGGAGTTGTCGACGCGGTACATCGTCAGCGCCAGTTCGATGGACTTGAGGTCCTGCCTGGCCTTGGTGACGCGCGCCTCGTCGATGCGGCCGACGACCTGGGTGGTCACCAGGGCCGTGAGCAGGCCGATGATCACCACCACCACCATGATCTCGATCAGCGTGAAGCCGCGCTGTCGTGCGTGCCGGACGCAAGTCATACTCATCACCCCATTGGCCCGCATGGATGCGGACCGCACGATCATAACAAAGGTGCCTCCCGGACCTGTGACAACTGCGTCATCCCGCCGTCCCGCATTGCTGCGCTCCCTGAACTGCGACCGGCGCTACGGCCTGGCACTGGCGGCCGCGCTGGCGCTGCTGCTGCTGCCGCTGGCCGGCGGCGCCGAAGTGGCCGGTGCGCTGCGCTACACCCGCAGCGGCATTGCCGAGGGGCAGTGGTGGCGGCTGTTCGGCGCGCACATCGTGCACCTGGATGCGCGCCATGCGCTGCTGAATGCAGCCGGCCTTGCGCTGCTGTGGGCGCTGTTTGCACGCAGCTTCAGGCCGTGGCAATGGCTGCTGGCGGTGCTGCTGATGCTGGCGGTCATCGATGCGGGTCTGTGGTATCTCTCGCCGCGCATCCAGTGGTATGTGGGCGCATCAGCGCTGCTGCACGGCGTGTTCGCCAGCGGCGCGCTGGCGATGATCCGCAGTGGCGAGCGGCTGGGCTGGGTGGCCGCGGTGGTGTTCGCCGCGAAGCTGGCATGGGAACAGCTGCAGGGCCCGCTGCCGCTGGCTTCAGGACCGGTGGTCACCGCATCGCATCTGTATGGCGCGGCCGGCGGCGTGCTGGCCGGCCTGCTGCTGCGACCCCGACACGAGCGGCTATACTGACTGCCGGTTCATCGCGAAGGATCAGTATGCAGTCGGTGTTCGTGTTTCCGGGGCAGGGCTCCCAGTCGGTCGGCATGATGGCGCAACTGGCCGAACGCGACCGCATCGTCCACGACACCTTCGCCGAAGCTTCGCAAGTGCTGGGCCATGACCTGTGGCAGCTGGTCAGCGAAGGTCCTGCAGAAAAGCTCAACGAGACCATCCACACGCAGCCGGCCATGCTCGCGGCCGATGTCGCGACCTTCCGCTACTGGCGCAACGCCGGCGGCGGCATGCCCGCGGCGGTGGCCGGCCACAGCCTCGGCGAATACGCCGCGCTGGTGGCCGCCAATGCACTGGAATTCACCACCGCCGTGCAGCTGGTGCGCGAACGTGCGCAGCGTATGCAGGATGCGGTGCCGGCCGGCGTCGGCGCCATTGCCGCAGTGCTCGGACTCGACGACGACCAGGTGCTCGCGGCCTGCCAGACCGCGGCGCAGGGCGAGGTGGTCGAGCCGGTCAACTTCAATTCGCCCGGCCAGCTGGTCATCGCCGGCCATGCCGCGGCCGTGCAGCGCGCCATCGAGGCCTGCAAGGCCGCCGGCGCGAAGCGCGCGCTGCTGTTGCCGATGAGCGTGCCGGCACACAGCTCACTGATGCAGCGTGCCGCGC
Organism: uncultured Steroidobacteraceae bacterium; assembly: GCA_964417875.1. Taxonomy (GTDB): domain Bacteria; phylum Pseudomonadota; class Gammaproteobacteria; order Steroidobacterales; family Steroidobacteraceae; genus ZC4RG30. The sequence continues at coordinate 117 of CAYQJU010000028.1, read as the reverse complement.
AGGGCCTGGCCACCACGCTGCGCAGCGCGCCATTCGCCGATCCTGAAGTGGAATTCTGGAGTCCGGTGGATGCGCGTCGCCATGTCGGTGCCGAAGACCTGCGCGGCCTGATGATCA
>CAYQJU010000027.1:0-34839 GCA_964417875.1 uncultured Steroidobacteraceae bacterium | reverse complement strand
CGTCATCGACGCTGCCGCAGGTGATGAAGCGCAGCAGGTCCTTGTGTTCGTGGGTTGCAAGGTAGGCCAGGATGTCCTGGCCCGAGAGGTCAATGGCGTGGGCCATCAGAAATACCCCTCCTGCTTCTTCTTTTCCATCGAGGCGCTGGAATCGTGGTCGATCACGCGGCCCTGGCGTTCGGAGCTGGTGGTCAGCAGCATTTCCTGGATCACTTCCGGCAGCGTGGTGGCCGAGCTTTCCACCGCGCCGGTGAGCGGATAGCAGCCAAGCGTGCGGAAGCGCACGTTCAGCATCTCGGGGGTCTCGCCCTTCTGCAACGGCATGCGCTCGTCATCCACCATGATCAGCGCGCCATCCCGGCGCACCACCGGCCGGCTCTTGGTGAAATACAGCGGCACGATGGGGATGTTCTGCTGGTGGATGTACTGCCAGATGTCCAGCTCGGTCCAGTTGGACAGCGGGAACACGCGCAGCGATTCGCCCTTGTGCTTGCGGGTGTTGTAGAGCTTCCACAGTTCCGGCCGCTGGCCCTTCGGGTCCCAGCGGTGCTGGGTATTGCGGAAGGAGAAGATGCGCTCCTTGGCGCGCGACTTCTCCTCGTCGCGGCGGGCGCCGCCGAAGGCGGCATCGAAACCATACTGGTCCAGCGCCTGCTTCAGCCCCTGCGTCTTCATCACGTCGGTATGCACCGCCGAGCCATGCGTGAAGGGGCCGATACCGCGTTCCAGCCCCTCGCGGTTCACGTGCACCAGCAGGTCGAGCCCCAGGCGGCGGGCGGTCTCGTCGCGGAACGCGATCATCTCGCGGAACTTCCACGTGGTGTCCACGTGCAGGAACGGGAAGGGCGGCCGGGCCGGATGGAATGCCTTCATCGCCAGGTGCAGCATCACCGAGCTGTCCTTGCCGATGGAATACAGCATCACTGGCTTGTCACATTCGGCCACCACTTCTCGCATGATGTGGATGGCTTCGGCTTCGAGGCGCTGCAGGTGGGTCAGGTGGGCGGGGCTGGTGCTCATCAATAAAGTGCTTGGGAAATCGCCGTCGCGCGGCCTTATAACGGGGCGCGCAGTCTAGCAGACGCCGTTGATACGCCTTGGGTATCAGCTATCTCGCCTGGAGTGTGACCGGTTTCACCGGCGCCCGATCCGGTCGGACTTGCCCCACCCGGCAACCATCCCAATTGATTTCGTGTCTGACTAGGCATCCATTAGACTAGCGAGCCTGCATCCATCACGCGATTTTCAATGAGCCAGAACAAGGGCTTGACCGGCGTCACTGCGACTTTGGCGGCACAACAGTCCACCACTGCGCTCTGGGGCGGAAACTCCACCTATGTGGAGGACCTTTACGAGCGCTTCCTGGCGGGCGAGGAAATCCCGGGCGACTGGCGAAAATACTTCGCCTCGCTGCCGGGCTCCGGCACCGACATCCCCCACGGGCCGCTGGTCGCCGAACTGACGCAGCGCGCGGCCATGCCGCGCGGTCCGGCCGCCGGCGCGGCGGTCAATCCGCAGAACGAGAAGCAGGCGGCGGTGTCGCGCCTGATCCAGATCTACATGAACCGCGGGCATCTGATCGCCCGCGTCGATCCGCTGGGCCTGATGCAGCGGCCGAAGCCGCGGCTGATGGAACTGGAATACATGGGCCTGTCGGAAGAGGATCTCGACACCGACTTCTTCACCGCCAGCCGGGTCGAGGCCATTCCGCGGCGCGCGCGGCTGCGCGACATCGTGGCCCTGCTCGAGCAGGTGTTCGCTGGCACCATCGGCGCGGAATTCGCGCATGTGTCGAACACCGACGAGCGGCTGTGGCTGCAGGACCAGTTCCTGGCCGGTCGCGCGCACGGCCGCTTCAGCAGCGAGGAGCGCGTCAACATCCTGCGCCAGCTCACCGCCGCCGAGGGCCTCGACCGCTACCTGCATACCCGCTATGTGGGCCAGAAGCGCTTCTCGCTGGAGGGTGGCGATGCGCTGATCCCGATGCTCAACGACCTGGTGCAGGAAGGCGGCAAGGCCGGCATCGAGGAATTCGTCATCGGCATGGCGCATCGCGGGCGCCTGAACGTGCTGGTGAACGTGCTGGGCAAGAGCCCGGCCGACCTGTTCTCCGAGTTCGAGGGTCGCTATGACATCGCGCACCTGAAGGGCTCCGGCGACGTCAAGTACCACAAGGGTTTCTCGGCCGACCTGCGCACTGGCGGCGGCAATGTGCATGTGGCGCTGGCCTTCAACCCCTCGCATCTCGAGGTGGTGAACCCGGTGGTCGAAGGCTCGGTGCGTGCGCGGCAGGAGCGCCGCGGCGCCGACGGCGATGCGCGCGTGGTGCCGGTGCTGCTCCACGGCGATGCGGCCTTCGCGGGCCAGGGCGTGGTGATGGAGACGCTGCAGCTGTCGCAGGCGCGCGCCTTCTACACCGGCGGCACCGTGCACCTGATCATCAACAACCAGATCGGCTTCACCACCAGCGATCCGCGCGACGCACGCTCGACCATGTACTGCAGCGACGTGGCGAAGATGCTCGAGGCGCCGATCTTCCACGTCAATGCCGACGACCCCGAGGCGGTGGTGTTCGTCACGCGCCAGGCGCTGGCCTATCGCATGAAGTTCCGCAAGGACGTGGTCATCGACCTGGTCTGCTATCGCCGCCTGGGCCACAACGAGGCCGACGAGCCGGCCGCCACCCAGCCCATGATGTACGCGAAGATCAGGAAGCACCCGACGGTGCGCCAGATCTATGCCGAGCAGCTGGCGAGCCAGGGGGTCATCGGGCCGGAAGATGCAGCCAGCATGCTCGAGGAATACCGCGCCGGGCTCGATGCCGGCAAGTCGCAGGTGCCGGCCTCGCTGGGCCTGATCGGCAACCAGTACACCGTCGACTGGACGCGCTTCCTCAGCAATGACTGGGCGGAGCCGCCCACCACGTCGATCGATGTCGGGCGCCTCGCGAAGCTCGGCGAGCGCATCGTCGATGTGCCGAAGGGGTTCAAGCTGCATCCACGCGTGGAGCAGGTCTATGCCAACCGGCGCCGCATGCTGGCCGGCGAGCTGCCACTGGACTGGGGCTGCGCCGAGACGCTGGCCTATGCCTCGCTGCTCGAGGATGGCTGCCCGATCCGCATCACCGGCCAGGACAGTGGCCGTGGCACCTTTTTCCATCGGCACGCGGTGCTGCATCACAACGAGACCGGCGAGTGCCATGTGCCGCTGCAGCACATCAGCGGCAACCAGCCCGGATTCGTGGTCACCGATTCGGTGCTGTCAGAAGAGGCCGTGCTCGGCTTCGAATACGGTTATTCGACGACCAACCCTGCGGCGCTGGTGATCTGGGAGGCGCAGTTCGGCGATTTCGTGAACGGCGCGCAGGTCATCATCGACCAGTTCATCAGTTCCGGTGAATCCAAGTGGGGCCGGCTGTGCGGCCTGACGATGTTCCTGCCGCATGGCTATGAAGGGCAGGGGCCGGAGCATTCCTCCGCGCGACTGGAGCGTTTCCTGCAGCTGTGCGCCGAGAACAACATGCAGGTGGTGGTGCCTTCGACCCCGGCGCAGATGTTCCACATGCTTCGCCGCCAGATGCTGCGCTCGCTGCGCAAGCCGCTGATCGTGATGACGCCGAAGAGCCTGCTGCGCCACGAGCAGTCGGTGTCGAGCCTCGATGACCTCACCGGCGGCGGCTTCGCCGCGGTGATCGACGAGGCTGACGAGCTCACCGCATCCCAGGTGCACCGCGTGGTGTTCTGCAGCGGCAAGGTCTATTTCGACCTGCTGAAGGCGCGCCGCGAGGCTGGCCAGAAAGATGTGGCGCTGGTGCGCATCGAGCAGCTCTATCCCTTCCCGACGCAGGCCTATGAGGCGGTGCTGCGGCGCTATCCGCAGGCCAGGCAGATCGTCTGGTGCCAGGAAGAGCCGCAGAACCAGGGCGCCTGGTACCAGATCCGCCATCGCCTCGAGGCACCGCTGCACAAGGAGCGCCAGACGCTGCTTTACGCAGGCCGTCAGCATGCCGCCGCGCCGGCCACCGGCATAGCCAAGATCCATGACACCGAACAGCGCGAGCTGGTCGATGCGGCACTGAACGCCACCGCGACGGACGTGGGTCCCAGCACCACGCGGCTGGTCAACGAGGCCAGCGTCACTACTCTGCGCGCCAGCAACTGACCATTCTCAAAGCGAGCCGAAGCACCAGCAATGAGCACCGAGATCAAAGTCCCGAAACTGCCTGAATCCGTCGCCGATGCCACGCTGGTGAACTGGCACAAGAAGCCCGGCGACGCGGTGGCGCGCGACGAGAACCTCGCCGACCTCGAGACCGACAAGGTGGTGCTCGAGGTGCCGGCGCCGGTCGCCGGCGTGCTCAAGGAGGTCAAGGTTCAGGCCGGTACGACAGTCACCAGCGACCAGCTGCTGGCCATCATCGAGGCCGGTGCCGCGCCGGCGGCAAAGGCCGGCACTGAGGGCGCGGCTGCGTCCAGTGGCGGCGGCAAGGGCAAGGGCAAGGACAAGGACAAGGAAAAGGACAAGGGCAAGGGCGCGAAGAGTGAACCCGCGGCGCCCGCCGCTTCCGCCGCAAAGTCCGGCCCGGCCGCGCGGCGCGCGGCGGCCGAGACCGGCGTCGACGTGGGCGCGGTGAGCGGCAGCGGCCGCGGCGGTGCCGTGACCAAGCCCGATGTTCTGGCGCATGCGGCGGCCGGCAGCCGCGCCGAGCGACGCGTGCCGATGACGCGGCTGCGTGCGCGCATCGCTGAGCGGCTGGTGAGCGCGCAGGCCACACAGGCACTGCTGACCACCTTCAACGAGGTCGACCTGCTGGCCGTGCAGCAGCTGCGCACGCGCTATCGCGACCGCTTCGAGAAGCAGCACGGCGTGAAGCTGGGTTATACCTCGTTCTTCGTGAAGGCCACCATCGAGGCGCTGAAGCGCTTCCCGGTAGTCAACGCTGCGGTGGACGGCAACGACATCGTGTATCGCGAGTACTACGACATCGGCATGGCGGTCTCGACCGAGCGCGGCCTGGTGGTGCCGGTGATGCGCAATGTCGATGAAATGAGCTTCGCGCAGATCGAAAAGTCCGTCGGCGACTTCGCCGTGCGGGCCCGTGCCGGTTCGCTGACCATGGACGACCTGACCGGCGGCACCTTCAGCATCACCAATGGCGGCGTGTTCGGCTCGCTGATGTCCACGCCGATCGTCAATGCGCCGCAGAGCGCCATCCTCGGCATGCACAACATCCAGGACCGGCCGGTGGTGGTCGACGGGCAGATCGTGGTGCGGCCGATGATGTACCTGGCGCTGACCTACGACCATCGCATCATCGATGGCCGCGAGGCGGTGCAGTTCCTGGTGGTGATCAAGGAATGCCTTGAAGACCCCGGCCGCCTGCTGATCGGAGTCTGATATGGCCGACCGTTTCGACGTGATCGTCATCGGCGGTGGTCCCGGTGGCTACCCGGCTGCCATTCGTGCCGCACAGAACGGCCTGTCGGTGGCCTGCATCGACGGCTGGAAGAACCGCGACGGCTCGCATGCCTTCGGCGGCACCTGCCTGAATGCCGGCTGCATTCCCTCCAAGGCGCTGCTGGAATCCTCCGAGCTGTTCCATCGCGCGCGCCACGAGTTCGGCGTGCACGGCATCGGCGTCGGCGAGCCCGCACTCGACCTGGCCGCGATGCAGAAGCGCAAGGCCGGCATCGTGAAAGGCATGACCGGCGGCATCGCGGCGCTGTTCAAGTCCAATGGTGTCACCGCACTGGCCGGCCACGGCCGGCTGCTGCCGGGCAACGAGGTCGAATACACCGCCGCCGACGGCGCCACGCGCAGGCTGGCTGCGCGGCATGTGATCCTGGCTACCGGATCAGCGCCGGTGGAACTGAAGAGCGTGCCGCAGGATGGCCGCCACATCGTCGATTCATGGGGCGCGCTCGAGTTCGACGCGGTGCCGTCGCGGCTCGGCGTGATCGGCGCCGGCGTGATCGGCCTGGAACTGGGCAGCGTGTGGGCGCGGCTGGGTGCCAAGGTCACCGTGCTGGAAGCCGCCGATGATTTCCTCGCGATGGCCGACCGGGCGCTGGCCGCCGAGGCATTGAAGCAGCTGCGCAAGCAGGGCCTGGACATCCGCCTGGGTGCCAAGGTGAGCGAAGCGCGGGTCACCGGCAGCAAGGTTTCCGTCAACTATGCCGATCCATCCGGCGACCAGCAGCTGGAAGTCGACCGGCTCATCGTGGCGGTGGGGCGCCGGCCCTACACGGCCGACCTATTGGCCGAGGGCACCGGCGTGCAGCTGGATTCGCGCGGCTTCATCGTCGTCGACGAGCAATGCCGCACCGGCGCTGCCGATGTGTTCGCGGTGGGCGACTGCGTGCGCGGGCCGATGCTGGCGCACAAGGCCAAGGAAGAGGGCGTGATGGCGGCCGATCTCGTCGCCGGGCGCTACGGTCACACGAACTACGATGTGGTGCCTTCGGTCATCTATACCGCGCCGGAAATCGCGTGGGTGGGGCAGAGTGAGGCCCAGGCCCGCGCCGCCGGCATCAATGTGAAGATCGGCCAGTTCCCGTTCATCGCCAGCGGACGTGCACGCGCGATGGAGTCCACGGCCGGCTTCACCCGCATCGTCGCCGATGCCGACACCGACCAGGTGCTCGGCGTGCACATCATCGGGCCGATGGCGGGCGAACTGATCGCAGAGGCCTGCCTGGCGCTGGAATATCACGCCAGCTGCGAGGACCTGCAGCGCACGATGCATGCCCATCCGACGCTGGCCGAGGCGGTGCACGAGGCGGCCCTGGCTGCCGACAAGCGTGCCATCGACGCGATCAACCGCTAGGCGTCCTGCGCAGGCGGTGCGGCAGCGGATCAGCTGCCGCGCCGCACCTTGAACACGTTCGGAATGCGCGCCAGCCGGCGCTGCAGGCGCGTCAGCTCGCCGGCATCGCGCACGGCCACCCGCACCTCGAAGTGCGCGATGCGGTCATCGGGATCAGTGTCGCTGCTCACGCCTTCGATCGACAGGCGTTCCTCGGCGATCAGGTCGGAGATGTCGCGCAGCAGGCCGCGGCGGTCGAAGGCCTCGATGAGCAGCCTTGCACTGATGCGCGCGCTGGCGGCCGCATCACTCCAGTCCACCTGCAGCAGGCGCTGCGGCTTCTGCCGCGCCATGCGCGCAAGGCCGGCGCAGTCGGCGTTGTGGATGGTGACGCCGCGTCCCAGCGTCAGGTAACCGCGGATCGGATGCGGGCGCATCGGCGCGCAGCAGCGCGCCAGCGTGATCGGCAGGTCGCCGACACCTTCGATCTCCACCGGTGAGCGCTTCTTGCCGCCGCCTCCGATGGCCTTGCGTGGCCGGGCGCCCGCAGGCGGCGGTCGTTTCGCAGCTTCCTCCGCAGCCCCGCCGGCGCCGGTACCGGTGGCAGTCGCCTGCGCGGCACGCGACATGGCATGACGCCCGCTGCGGCCGCTGGCCTCGGCCGCCTCATCCTGCCGCCGGAAGTACGCCCGCAACTTCGCGCGGCTGCGCGGCGAGGCCAGGTAGCCGCTGCGCTCGGACAGCCAGTCGCGGCTCGGCGCAGCCTCCTTGCCGGTGATGATCTCCACCACATCGCCGGTGGCCAGCATCTGGTTGAGTGGTGCGATGCGGCCGTTGACCCTGGCGCCGCGGCAGCGCTCGCCGAGATCGCTGTGCACATGGAACGCGAAATCCAGTGGCGTGCCGCCGCCGGGCAGGTCGATCACCTCGCCCTTCGGCGTCAGCGCATAGACGCGGTCGCTGAACACGCGCGCCGCCAGGCGTTTCAGCGCATCGCCGCCGTCACTGGCATGCAGCATCTCGCGCACATGGCGGATCTTTTCGTCATAGCGGCGGTCGCCACCGCCCTCCTTGTAGCGCCAGTGCGCCGCGACGCCCAGCTCCGCCTGCGCATGCATCTGGCGGGTGCGGATCTGCACCTCGATGGCCAGATCACCCGGGCCACGCACCGCGGTGTGGATGGACTGGTAGTTGTTGTCCTTCGGCGTTGCGATGTAGTCGTCGAACTCCGAGGGCAGGAAGGGCCACAGCTCGTGCACCACGCCCAGCGCGGCATAGCACTCCGGCACGGTGTCGGCGATGACACGCAGCGCACGCAGGTCGAGGATCTGCTCGAAGGCCAGGTGCTTGCGCTGCATCTTCCGCCAGATGCTGTAGATATGCTTGGGACGGCCGACCACCTCGGCCTGGATGCCGGCCCTGCGCAGCGCCTGCTCCAGCGTGCGGATGGCCTCCTGGATGTAGATCTCCCGGTCGCGGCGCTTCTCGTTCAGCGCACGCTTGATGCGCTGGTAGGCCTGCGGGTTGGATTCGCGCAGCGCCAGGTCTTCCAGTTCCCATTTCAGCGACCAGATGCCGAGGCGGTTGGCCAGCGGCGCATACAGCTCCTGGATTTCCAGCGCGATCTGCCGCCGGCGCGGCGCGTCTTCCTCGCGCGCATGGCGCGCGCGCACCAGCTGCACGGCGAGGCGCGCGATGACCACCCGCGGATCGCCCACCACCGCCAAAAGCATCTTGCGCAGGGCTTCGGCCTGCGCGGCCGGCAGCGACTCGCCGGCCGACCAGCGTGCATCCAGCTGCAGTCCGCCGAGGCGGTCGAGCTCGGCGGCCAGGCGCATCGCCGGCGCGCCGGCGCGTGCGGCCTGTGCCGCGGTCAGTCCGGCACCGGATCCGTCGCCGAACTGTCGCGCCGCATGCAGCAATGTGGCCGCGGCCAGCGGCTGGTCCTGCGTGAGTTCGAGCACGATGTTGCCGGCCTCGCGTGCGCGTTCGAGCACGGCCGGCCTGGTGCCGGTTTCTTCCAGGATGCCGGCGGCCGCAGCCATGCTGTCGGTGACAAGCGCGGCGGGCGGAGACGATGTGGGGATCACCACGCCACGCTATCATATTCAGATGCCGCGCTATGCAAGCCGCTCCTGGCGCTCCTTCGATCCTGCTGCCCTGGCCGCGCGCCGCGAACCGGCAGCGGAGCCGACGCCCGGACCCCGGCGTGTGCTCGGCCTCGATCCGGGATCCCTGCGCACCGGGTTCGGCATCGTCGACTGCGATGCGCGCGGCGAGGTTCACGTGGCCAGCGGCTGCGTGCAGGTGCGCGGCACCAATCTTGCGCTGCGCCTGCACCAGATCCACCGTCGCCTGCTCGAACTGGTCGAGCAGTATCGTCCCGACGAGGTGGCCATCGAGCGGGTGTTCATGCATCGCAATGCCGACAGCGCGCTGAAGCTGGGGCAGGCGCGCGGTGCGGCGCTGACCGCGGCGGTGGCCGGTGGCGCGGCTGTCTACGAATATGCCCCGCGCGCGGTGAAGCTGGCCGTGGTGGGCCATGGTGGTGCAGACAAGGCACAGGTGGCACACATGGTGTGCGTGCTGCTGGCCATCGATGCGCCATCGAGCGCGGATGTCTCCGACGCGCTGGCCATCGCACTGTGCCACGCGCATGCGCGCCGCAGTGTCGGGCGCCTGGCCGCAATGGGCAGCGCGCGGTGATCGGATCCTTGCAGGGTGTGCTCGCCGAGAAGGAGCCGCCGCGACTCCTGGTGGAATGCGCCGGCGTGGGCTATGAGGTCGAGGTGCCCATGTCCACCTACCTGGCACTGCCTCCCGCGGGCGGTGAGGTGCGGCTGCGCATCCATCATGTGCTGCGCGAGGATGCCTCGCAGCTGTTCGGTTTTGCCACCGCCGAGGAACGAGAGCTGTTCCGCGCGCTGCTGAAGGTCAACGGCGTGGGACCAAAGGCCGCGCTGGGCATCCTCTCCGGCGTCAGCGCCAGCGCATTCCGCCAGGCCATCGCCAGCGAGGATGCCGCGGCGCTGACGCGCATCCCCGGGGTCGGACGCAAGACCGCCGAACGCCTGCTGGTGGAGATGCGCGGGCACTTCCGCGATGCACCCGCAGGCCCTGCCAGCGGCGCGACACCGGAACCGCGCGAGGAAGCACTGCATGCATTGCTGGCGCTGGGCTACAAGCCGCAGGAGGCACAGAAGATGCTGGACAAGGCGGGTGCCTCGGCGAAGAGCACCGAGGAGCTGATCCGCGGCGCATTGCAGGGCCTTGCGCCATGAGGCAGCAATGAGCGGCGAGCGCCTGGTCGGCGCCGGCAGCCAGCGCGAGGAGGAATCCCAGGATCGCGCCATCCGTCCGCGTCGTCTCGACGAATACGTCGGCCAGCCGGCGGTGAAGGCGCAGCTCGGGCTGTTCATCGAGGCGGCGCGCGCGCGCGGCGAGGCGCTGGACCATGTGCTGGTGTTCGGCCCGCCCGGTCTCGGCAAGACCACGCTGGCGCAGATCCTGGCCGCCGAGCTGGGCGTGAACCTTTCGCACACGGCAGGTCCGGTGCTCGAGCGTCCCGGTGATCTGGCCGCGCAGCTCACCAAGCTGCAGCCGCGCGACCTGCTGTTCATCGACGAGATCCACCGGCTGAGCCCGGTGGTCGAGGAAATCCTTTATCCCGCGATGGAGGACTACCAGCTCGACATCATGATCGGCGAGGGGCCGGCGGCGCGTTCGATCAAGCTGAACCTGCCGCCGTTCACGCTGGTGGGTGCGACCACGCGCGCCGGATTGCTGACCTCGCCCCTGCGCGACCGTTTCGGCATCGTCCAGCGGCTCGACTTCTATTCGGATGCGGAGCTGGCACAGATCGTCGCGCGTTCGGCCGCCATCCTGCGCGTCGAGGCCACGCCGGAGGGCGCATCGCGCATCGCGCAGCGTTCGCGCGGCACGCCGCGCATTGCCAATCGCCTGCTGCGCCGGGTGCGCGACTATGCGCAGGTGCGGGGGCAGGGGCGCATCGATGCCGCCATTGCCGATGCCGCACTCGACCTGCTCGATGTCGATCCGGAAGGGCTGGATGCACTCGACCGTCGCGTGCTGACGACAGTGATCGACCAGTTCGACGGCGGACCGGTGGGCATCGAAAGCCTGGCCGCGTCGGTTGGCGAGGAGCGCGGTACGCTCGAGGACGTGGTGGAACCGTTCCTGATCCAGCGCGGCTTCCTGATGCGCACGGCGCGCGGTCGCGTGGCCGCGCGACAGGCCTACCTGCATCTCGGACTTGCAGTGCCGGAGCGCGCCGGATCGGCAATGCCGCTGTTCGATGACACACGCAAGTGAATTCCTACAGCCTTCCCGTACGGGTCTATTACGAAGACACCGATGCCGGCGGCGTCGTCTACCATACGGGCTACATCCGGTTCTTCGAGCGTGCGCGCACCGAGTGGCTGCGGGCGCTGGGGTTCTCACAGGCAAGGCTGGCAGAGGAGGTGGGCGTGCTGTTTACCGTGGTCGGGCTGACGATGCGTTTCGTGAAGCCGGCGCGCCTCGATGACCTGCTGCAGGTGCAGGCCAGGGCCGAGGCATTGCGAGGTGCCTCGCTGGTGTTCGCGCAGCAGGTCTGCAATGCCGCCGGCGAAGTGCTGGTCGAAGGCAGCGTACGCATCGCCTGCGTCGATGCGCGCACCATGAAGCCGCGCCGCCTGCCGGCAGAGCTGGCCGCAAGGATGGCCGCATGACGCCGCAGGCCCTGTCCATTCCGCAGCTGGTCATGCATGCGCACCCGGTGGTGCAGCTGGTGCTGCTGATGCTGGCCATCGCATCGGTGACTTCCTGGGCCATCATCCTGGCCAAGCGCGCGGTGCTGGCACGCGCCCGTGCCGAGGCCGAACAGTTCGAGACCGCGTTCTGGTCCGGCGGCGACCTGGGCACTCTGTATCGCAATCTCGAAACCCAGGGCGGCAGCACCGGCATGAGCCAGATCTTCGAGATGGGTTTTCGAGAGTTCGCACGCCTGCGCCAGCATGGCAGCAGCGCCGATCATCTGCTCGAGGGCGCGCGGCGCGCGATGAAGGTCGCGCAGCTGAAGGAACTCGACCGCCTCGAGCACAACCTCGTCACGCTGGCCACGGTCGGTTCGGTGAGTCCCTATGTGGGGCTGTTCGGCACGGTGTGGGGCATCATGGGCACCTTCGTCGCGCTGGGTGGTGTGCAGCAGGCCACGCTTGCCACCGTGGCGCCCGGCATCGCCGAGGCGCTGGTGGCCACCGCGATGGCGCTGTTTGCGGCCATCCCGGCGTTCATCGCCTACAACAGCTATGCGGACAAGGTTGGCCGGCTCGAGCTGCGTTACAACGCGTTCATGGAGGAGTTCTCCACCATCCTGCAACGCTATGCTTCCCGTCCGGCAGCATCATCCGGAGAGCCGGCCTGAATGGAAGACGCACCGCGCAAGCGTCGCCTGATCGGCGAGATCAATGTGGTCCCGCTGATCGACGTGATGCTGGTGCTGCTGGTCATCTTCATGGCCACCGCGCCATTGCTGACGCAGGGTGTGCAGGTGGAGCTGCCGCGCGCCAGCGCCACGCCGATGCCGCCGTCGCAGAGGAGCCCGCCGCTGATCCTGTCCATCGACCGTGAAGGGCTGCGCTACCTGAACACCAGCCTTGATCCGCAGCAACCCCTGGGCGCCACCGAGCTGCAATCGCAGGTGTCGGCCGCGCTGGCGGCCGATCCGGGTCGCGATGTGCTGCTGCAGGCCGATCGCGCCGTCGCCTACGAACATGTGATGAGCGCAATGGTGCTGCTGCAGGGAGCCGGCGCGGCGCGGCTTGGCTTCCTGGCCGATCCGGTCGGTAACGGGGCACCGGCACAGCCGTGAACAACCGGCGGGACGCACCCCAGCGCAGCACCTGGACATCCTGGTCGCTGTCCATCGTGCTGCATCTGGCGCTGGTGGCCATTGCCGTGGGCGCCTGGTGGTGGTCACGCCGCACGCCCGAACCGCAGCGGCTGTCGATCGAGGGCAGCGTGGTGACGGCTGCAGAACTGCAGCCGCCGCCGGTGCAGGCCGAGCCACTGCCCGTGTTCGAAGAACCATTGCCGCAGCCAGAGCCTGAGCCGGAACCCGAGCCGCTGTTCGAGGAGCCACCCCCGCCTGCGGAAGATCCGGCCCTGCTGGCCGAGGCGGAACGGCTCGCCGAGGAACAGCGCCAGGCCGAGGTCGAGCGGCTCGCCACCGAGCAGCGTCTCGCCGAGGAGCAGCGCGTGCAGCGCGAGGCCGAGGAACGTGCCGAGCGCGAACGTCGCGAGCGCGAACGCGTGGCGCAGGAGCGCGCCGAGCGCGAGCGCGCGGAACGGGAACGCGTCGAACGGGAACGGCAGGCACGCGAACGCGCCGAGCGCGAGCGCCGCGAACGCGAGCAGGCGGAGCTGGCGCGGCGCGAGGCCGAACTGGCCGCGCAGCTGGAAGCCGAGCAGGCCCGCGCCGCTCTGCGCAACAGTCCGCGGGCCATGGCCTACTACGATCTGATCCGCGCGCGCATCGAGCGTGCCTGGGTGCGCCCGCCAACTGCCCGCGTCGGGCTGATGTGCGAGGTGCGCGTGACGCAGATCCCGGGCGGCACGGTCACGGCGGTCAGCATCGGCCGGTGCAATGGCGATGACACAGTGCGCCAGTCGATCGAGGCCGCCGTGTATCGCGCCTCGCCGCTGCCGGATCCGCCGGACCCGGCCTTGTTCGAACGTGAGCTGATCTTTAACTTTGCACCGCAGGACTGACGGTGCGAGGGGAACTGCAATGCTGAAATTCCGCATGACGCTGGCGCTGGGCGCTGCGCTGCTCTTCACCTCGATGGCGGCGCGCGCGCAGCTGCAGATCGACATCACCCGCGGCGTCACCGATCCGGTGCCGGTGGCGGTGGTGCCGTTCGCAGGTTCCGCGCCGGGCAGCGATGTGCTCGACGTGGCCAGTGTCATCGAGCGCGACCTGGCCAGCAGCGGCCGCTTCCGCGGTGTCGAGCGGGCCACGATGCCGGCACGGCCCACGCGCGCCGATGCGGTGGATGCCAACCAGTGGCGTGCGGCGCGCACCGACTACGTGGTGGTGGGGCGGCTGTCGGCCAGCGCCGGCAATGCCACTTTCCGCTTCGACCTGGTCAACGCGCTCAATGGCCAGGTGCTGCTGCAGGATGAAGCCGTGACCGTCGCCCAGGCGCAGCTGCGTCATGGCGCGCACCGCGTCGCCGATGCGGTGTTCGAGAAGCTCACCGGCGTGCGCGGTGCGTTCTCCACGCGCATCGCCTATGTGTCGGTGACCGGCTCGCCGCCGGCGCAGCGCTATGAACTGCTGATCGCCGATGCCGATGGCGAGAATCCGCGCGTCGCGCTGCAGTCCAGCGATCCGGTGATGTCGCCGGCCTGGTCGCCCGATGGTGAATGGCTGGCCTATGTGTCCTTCGAGAACAAGGCGGCTGCGGTGTTCGTGCAGCGGGTGCGCACCGGCGAGCGCCGGCAGGTGTCCGCGCGCGCCGGCGTGAATGGCGCACCGAGCTTCTCGCCGGATGGTACGAAGCTGGCCCTCACGCTCGGCGGCAGCGGCGGCAACCTCGACATCTACGTGCTCGACCTGGCCTCGCAGGGGCTGACGCGCATCACGCAGGATCCGTCCATCGACACCGAGCCGGTGTGGTCGCCCGATGGCCAGACGCTGTATTTCACCTCAGACCGCGGTGGTGCAGCGCAGATCTATGCCGCGCCCCCCCAGGCCAACGCGCGCGCACGGCGCATCACCTTCAACGTCACCTCCGCGTCGCGGCCGCGCGTGTCGCCGGATGGCAGCACGCTGGCGGTGGTGATGCAGGACGGCAATTCCTTCCGCATTGGCGCGGTGGACCTGGCCAGCGGCAGCGTGCAGCCGCTGACGCGCGGTCCGCAGGACGAATCCCCGAGCTTCGCGCCCAATGGCGCGGTGCTGATCTACGCGGGCCGCGATTCCGGCCAGGGCACCCTGGCCACCGTCTCGGTCGACGGCCAGGTCAGCACGCGGCTGAAATCCGGGCTCAGCGAAGTGCGTGAGCCGGTGTGGGGCCCGTTTGCGGACTGAAGTATCATTGGCACAAATCCCCTGCCGGGCAGGGAAACGGAGCAGCAATTGAATCGCAACAAACTGGTGATGCTGATGGCTGTGGCTGTGATTGCGGCAGGCTGCAAGTCGCAGCCCCCGCGTGATTCAGATTCAGACCCGGCTTCCACCACCACGGCCGACAGCAGCCGGGGCGCGAGCACCGGTGGCGTGGCCACGGTCGATGCCGACCGGCAGTCCGGCTCCTCGCAGGGCGCGGCGGGTCCCGACGGCGCGCTGGCGGCGCAGCGGGTGATCTATTTCGACTTCGACAGCAGCGACATCCGCACCGAATACGTGGATGTCATCGCCGCACATGGCCGCTTCCTCGCCAGCAATGCCACGGTGCGCGTGCGCCTCGAGGGCCACAGCGACGAGCGCGGCTCGCGCGAATACAACATCGGCCTCGGCGAGCGTCGCGCGCAGACGGTGCGGCGCGCGCTGCTGCTGCAGGGCGTGCAGGAGTCGCAGGTGGCCACCGTGAGCTATGGCGAGGAGCGTCCTGCCGCTGCCGGCAATGACGAGAACGCCTGGTCGAAGAACCGGCGTGTCGAGATCGTCTACATCAACTGACGGAGGCGCCATGAAAGCCGCAATCTGCACGGTCGGCGCAGCACTGCTTCTGGCAGGCTGCGCCACCACCCCGCAGGAAGATCCGGTGCAGCTGCGGCTGGATGACCTCGATGAGCGCGTCGGCCGCATCGACCGCATCGTGTCGAATAACAGCCTGGTGCAGCTCTCGCAGCGCATCGAGTCACAGCAGCAGGAGCTGCGCCAGCTGCGCGGCCGCATCGAGGAACTGCAAAACGACAATGCCCGGCTTCGCCAGGAGCAGCGCGACCTCTATGCCGACCTCGACCGTCGCCTGACCGAGGCGCGCAATGCAGTGGCGGCAGCTCCCACGGCGCCTGCCGCCGCGGCCGGGGATGAGCAGACGCTCTATGACCGGGCGCTGGAGCTGCTGCGCAACCGCGATTACGTCGGTGCGGTCGACAGCCTGCGCCGCCTCGCCGCTTCGCATCCGCAGGGAGCGCTGGCCGACAACACGCAGTACTGGCTTGGCGAGGCCTACTACGTCACGCGCGAATACGACCATGCCGCGGCCGCGTTCCAGCGCGTGCTCGACAACTGGCCCGACTCGCGCAAGGCGCCCGATGCGCTGCTGAAACTGGCCTACACGCAGCTGGAGCAGGGCAATGCCCAGGCCGGCCGCGCCAACCTGCAGCAGGTCATGGCGCGCTTCCCCGACAGCGATGCGGCAAGGCTCGCGCGGGAACGCCTGGCCCGCACGCCGCAATAGTTCCCACCGCCAACCGGCGGAAATCGCATGAATCTTCCAGCGCAACAGGACGCGACGGCGCCGCGTCTTCGCATCACCGAGATTTTCCGCTCGCTGCAGGGCGAGGGCGATGCGGTGGGATTCCCCACCGTGTTCGTGCGTCTGACCGGCTGTCCACTGCGCTGCCAGTACTGCGACACGGCCTATGCGTTCGGCGGCGGCGAATGGTGGACGCTGGATGACATCGTGGCGCGCGTCGCGCAGCTCGGGGCGCACCATGTCTGCGTGACTGGCGGGGAGCCGCTGGCGCAGCGCAATTGCCTGCCGCTGCTGCAGCAGCTCTGCGATGCCGGCCACGAGGTGTCGCTGGAGACCAGCGGTGCGTTGCCGGTGGACGGTGTGGATGCGCGCGTGCGGCGTGTGGTCGATGTGAAGACGCCGGCCTCCGGCGAGGCCGGGCGCAACCTGCTGGACCAGCTGCACACCCTGGGCGAGCGCGACCAGATCAAGTTCGTCATCTGCGACCGCGCCGACTATGAATGGAGCCGAGCGCTGCTGCGCGAGCGCGCGCTGCCCGGCCGGGCCATGGTGCTGTTCTCCCCCAGCCACGGGCAGCTTGCGGCGCGGGATCTGGCTGAATGGATCCTCGAAGACCACCTGCCGGTGCGCCTGCAGGTACAGCTGCACAAGATCCTGTGGGGCAATGAGGCAGGGCGCTGATGGTCGCCGGCGACGCTGCCATCGTGCTGCTGTCCGGCGGGCTCGATTCGGCGACCGTGCTGGCGATGGCGCGTGCCCGGGGCATGCGCTGCCACACGCTGGCGGTCAGCTACGGGCAACGGCATTCGGCCGAGCTGCGGGCGGCGCAGCGCATCTCGGCATCACTGGGTGCGGTGGAACACCGGCAGATGCATGTGGATCTGGCCGGCATCGGCGGCTCGGCGCTGACCGATGCCGGCATCGACGTGCCCGAGCAGCCGTCGGCAGGCATTCCGGTCACGTACGTGCCAGCCCGCAACACGCTGCTGCTGTCGCTGGCACTGGGCTGGGCCGAGGTGGTGCAGGCGCGCGAGATTTTCATCGGCGTGAATGCCGTGGACTATTCCGGCTATCCGGACTGCCGGCCGGAGTTCATCGCGGCCTTCGAAGCGCTGGCTGGCCTGGCCACCCGCGCCGGCACCGAAGGGGCGCGCTTTCAGATCCGCGCGCCGCTGATGCAGATGAGCAAGGCCGACATCATCCGCGCCGGGGTCGCCCTCGGTGTCGACTATGGCGCGACCGTGTCCTGCTACCAGGCCACCCCGCAGGGGGAGGCCTGTGGCCGCTGCGACTCCTGCCGGCTGCGCAGTGAGGGTTTCCGCGCCGCCGGCGTCGCGGATCCGACGCGCTATGCGTCGAATCCGGTATGATCGCGCCCCTTTCCCGGGCCGTTAGCTCAGCCGGTAGAGCAGCTGGCTTTTAACCAGTTGGTCGCGCGTTCGAATCGCGCACGGCCCACCAATCAAAACAATGGTCTGCCCCGCGAGCTTTCGGTAGATTCGAGCGGTGCGGTGGCGCCTTGGCGAGCCGGCGGCGACAGCAGGCGCGGAAGCCGCCGGTCCGGGTCACCACCGGCCGCGGCAGCCGCAAGATTCTTGAACCAGATCGTGGCGATCCGTGCCCTGTCAGGGTGCTCTCGTCAGCGTGCCTCAAGACTCCATTCCGGCACGCTGGCGGTCTCGTCGCAGCCGGGGCAGGGGTAGTAGCGCGTCGTCGTGCCCGAAACGTGACGCAGGACATGAACCATTCCACAGAACAGGCAGCGCATGGTCTCGGTCACGCGGGGCCGGAAGTCATCCAGATAGAGAACCTTCGCCACGATGCACCTCCTCGACAATCCGTTCGTCACGGATCAAGCAAGAAGCAGGCCGGCTCGAAAGCCTGTCACCGGGCGGGGCTTTGCCCACTGCCGCGCCCGAACCGGCATGCGCCTCAGTCGGTCGTCAGGTCTAGCATGCACCCATCGCAGCGGCGCCGTCCAAGCATTGCGCAGTGCAATGTCGGACGGTTAATTTCGACCTGATTTCCGATGTCACTTTCACTCCTTCTCCTCTTGCCGTTCGCGGGCAGCCTGTGCGCTGCCTTCCTGCCGGCAAATGCCCGCAACGCTGCCCCCTGGCTGGCTGGCGCGGTGGCGCTCGCCTGCTCGATTTTGGTGGCCATGGCCTGGCCGCAGACCAGCGGCGGAGTGGTGCTGCGCGAGTCGGTGGCCTGGGCGCCACAGTTCGGCGTCGAGCTGGTGCTGCGCATGGATGGCTATGCGTGGCTGTTCTCGATGCTGGTGTCGGGCATGGGACTGCTGGTGGTGCTGTACGCGCGCTACTACATGTCGGCGCAGGATCCGGTGCCGCGCTTCTTCTCGTTCCTGCTGGCCTTCATGGGCGCGATGCTGGGCGTGGTGCTGTCGGGCAACCTGATCCAGCTGGTGGTGTTCTGGGAGCTCACCAGCCTCACCTCGTTCATGCTGATCGCCTACTGGTACCACCGCGAGGATGCGCGCCGCGGCGCGCGCATGGCGCTGTTCGTGACCGTCGGCGGCGGCCTGTGCCTGCTGCTGGGCGTGCTGATGCTGGGGTCCATCGTCGGCAGCTTCGACCTCGATGCGGTGCTGGTCGGCGGTGCGGCGGTGCGCGACCACCCGTGGTATCCGGCCATGCTGGTGCTGATCCTGCTCGGGGTGTTCACCAAGAGCGCCCAGTTCCCGTTCCATTTCTGGCTGCCGCATGCCATGGAGGCGCCCACGCCGGTGTCCGCCTACCTGCATTCGGCGACGATGGTGAAGGCCGGCGTGTTCCTGCTGGCGCGTCTCTGGCCGGTGCTGTCGGGCACCGACCTGTGGTTCTGGCTGGTCAGCGGCACCGGCGCCGCAACGCTGCTGATCGGTGCCTTCTCGGCCACCTTCCAGCGTGACCTGAAGGGCGTGCTGGCCTATTCGACCATCAGCCACCTGGGCCTGATCACGCTGCTGCTGGGCATGAACAGCAGCCTGGCGCTGATCGCGGCGGTGTTCCACATGATGAACCACGCCACGTTCAAGGCCTCGCTGTTCATGGCGGCCGGCATCATCGACCATGAGACCGGCACGCGCGACATGGGGCGGCTGGGCGGACTGGTCAAGCGCATGCCCATCACCACCGTGGTGGCCACCGTGGCGGCGGCGGCAATGGCCGGCGTGCCGCTGCTGAATGGATTCCTGTCGAAGGAAATGTTCTTCGCCGAGTCACTGAAGACCGAGGATTCGATCCTGGGTTTCTCGCTGACGCTGCCGCTGATCGCGACACTTGCCGGCGCCTTCAGCGTGGCCTACTCGATGCGTTTCATCCACCAGGTGTTCTTCGGCAAGCCGTCAGTGGACGCGCCACGACAGCCGCACGAGCCCACGCGCGGCATGCTGGTGCCCAGCGCGCTGCTGGTGGTGGCCTGCCTGCTGGTGGGCATCGTGCCGGCGGCGACCGTGGGTCCGATGCTGGCCATGGCCGCCTATTCGCTGCTGGGTCTCGACGTGCCTTATTACACGCTTGCCGTGTGGCACGGCTTCACCCTGCCGCTGGTGATGAGCGTGGTCGCGCTGGTCGGCGGAGGCCTGTTCTATGTGTTCCTGCTGCGCACCGGCCGCACGATGATGCGCACGCCCGGACTGTCGCTGATCAACGCGGCGCGCATCTTCGACGTGGTCAGCGTCGCGGCGATCCGGGGTGCCGGGCGCGCCACACGAGGCCTGTTCTCGTGGCGCATGCAGCCGCAGATGCTGCTGATTGTCTGCACGGCGCTGCTGGCCGGTGCGCTGCCGCTGTGGAGTGCGGGCTGGACCCGCGGCCCGCTGCCGCACACGCCGCTGGATCCACTCTTCCTGCTGCTGTGGACCTTCGGCGGTGCCTGCGCGCTGGGCGCGGCGTTCCAGGCCAAGTTCCATCGCCTCGCGGCGCTGATCCTGGTGGGCGGCGTGGGCCTGGTCACCTGCCTGACCTTCGCGTGGTTTTCCGCGCCCGACCTGGCGCTGACACAGATCGCCGTAGAGGTGGTGACCACGGTGCTGATCCTGCTCGGCCTGCGCTGGCTGCCGCGCCGCCTGGAGATGGTCGACGTGCGGCGCGAGACGCTGCGGGCGCGGCTGCGCCGGCTGCGCGACGCGGTGGTGGCCATCCTCGCCGGTTCGGGCGTGGCCGCCCTGGCCTATGCGGTGCTGACGCGGCCTTCCACCGCCGAGCTTGCGCCGTTCTACATCCGCAATGCGCTGGAAGTGTCCGAGGGGCGCAACGTCGTCAATGTGATCCTGGTGGACTTCCGCGGCTTCGACACCATGGGCGAGATCACCGTGGTGGGCATCGTGGCGATGATCGTCTATGCGCTGCTGCGGCGTTTCCGCCCTGCGCCCGAGAGCATCGAGGTGCCGGTGGCGCAGCGGCGCGATGGCGAGCTGGTTGTGCCGCCATCGCACCCGGATGATGTGCTGCCGCGCGGTGACATGGCCATCCCCGCAGTGCTGGCGCGTTTGCTGCTGCCGATGGCCACGATGGTGTCGCTGTACTTCCTGCTGCGTGGGCACAATGCGCCCGGTGGCGGCTTTGTCGGCGGCCTGGTGATGGCCACCGCGGTGATCGTGCAGTACATGACCAGCGGTACCATCTGGGTCGAGGCGCGCCTGCGCCTGCACCCGCTGTACTGGATCGCGCTCGGACTGTTCTCGGCGCTGGGTGCCGGCCTTGTGGCCTGGCTGTGGCAGATGCCGTTCCTGACCGGACGTGCGGTGCACATCATGCTGCCGCTGCTGGGCGAGCTGCATCTCTCCACGGTGCTGCTGTTCGACCTGGGCGTCTACATGCTGGTGGTCGGCGCGACGCTGCTGATCCTCGTTGCCCTCGCGCACCAGTCGCTGCGCAGCCCGCGCAAGACAGTCACGCCGGTCGATCCGGACATTGAAGGCGAGCCTGATCCGGCACCGGTGGAAAGCTGATGGAAATCGTCTACGCATTGGCCATCGGTGTGCTGGCGGGCTCTGGGGTGTGGCTGCTGCTGCGGCCCCGCACCTTCCAGGTGCTGATGGGACTGACGCTGCTCTCCTATGCCACCAACATCTTCATCTTCGGCATGGGGCGGCTGGCGATGCACAAGGCGCCGGTGATCGAATCGGCCGGCAACATCGATCCGGCGCACTATGCTGATCCATTGCCGCAGGCGCTGGTGTTGACGGCCATCGTGATCGGCTTTGCCACCACGGCGCTGTTCCTGGTGGTGCTGATGGCGCTGCGCGGCATGACCGGCACCGACCATGTCGATGGCAGGGAGCCGCCATGATGCAGTTCCTGCTGCAGCACATCGTGGTGCTGCCCATTGTCATTCCGATGCTGGCCGGCATCGCCATGCTGTTCCTGTCCGAGGCACGGCGGGGTTTGCGCATCACGCTGGCACTGGGGTCGGTGACGGCGCAGCTGGCCATCGGCTGCGTGCTGCTGTTCCTCACCAGCGACTCGGCAGCGTTCATCTGGCAGGACGGTGTGGGCGTCTATGCCATCGCCAACTGGATGGCGCCCTTCGGCATCGTGCTGGTGGTCGACCGACTGGCCGCGGTGATGGTGACGCTGGGCGGCATTGTGTCGCTGACCACGATGGTCTATTCGATCTCGCGCTGGGACCGCCCCGGGCAGCCGTTCCATTCGCTGTTCCAGCTGCTGACCATGGGCCTGAACGGCGCCTTCCTGACCGGCGACCTGTTCAACCTGTTCGTGTTCTTCGAGGTGCTGCTGGCGGCCTCCTATGGCCTGGTGCTGCGCGGCGGCGGACCATTGCGCGTGAAGGCCGGCATGCACTACATCGTGGTGAACCTTGCCGCCTCGGTGCTGTTCCTGATTGGCGTGGCGCTGATCTACGGCGTCGCCGGCACATTGAACATGGCGGATCTGGCCGGCCGTGCCGGTGCGCTGGGCGCCGAGGACCGTGCGCTGTTCGACGCCGGTGCGGCCGTACTGGGCGTCGCCTTCCTGATCAAGTCGGCCAGCTGGCCGCTGAACTTCTGGCTGCCCGGCGCCTATTCGCTGGCCAGCGCGCCGGTGGCCGCGGCGTTCGCGATGCTGACCAAGGTAGGACTGTATGCCGTGCTGCGCGTGGGCACGATCCTCGATGCCGACGAATCACTGGGCGCGGCGCTGTTCTATCTCGGGCTCGCGACGCTGGTCACCGGTTCGATCGCGATGCTCGGTGCCAAGCACCTGGCAAGGCTGGTGGCCTATTCGGTGCTGGCCTCGATGGGCATCCTGCTGGCGGCCCTGGGCCTGCAGCATGACTCGCTGACCGCGCCGGTGATGTACTACATGATCGTCTCGGTGCTCACCTCGGCGGCCTTCTTCATGCTCACCGGCATGACCGATCGCACGCGCATCACCGATCCGCCCACCGAGGCCAGCGACGACGACGACACGTCGGAGAGCCAGCCCATCTACATGGGATATGGCATCAAGGCGCCATCGGTGTATCGCGACGATGACGAGGAGGTCGGCATTCCGATCCCGTCGACCATGGCCTTCCTCGGCCTGATGTTCGTCTGCTGCGTGCTGCTGGTGGCCGGCCTGCCGCCGCTGCCCGGATTCGTCGGCAAGTTCGCGGTGCTGTCCACCGCGGTGCGCGCCGCAACGGGCATTGGCGGTCCGGCGGTATGGCTGCTGTGCGCTGCCGTGCTGGCCTCCGGGCTCACGGCCGTCATCGCATTGAGCCGCGTCGGCATGCGCCTGTTCTGGGGCGCCGCGCGCGTGACGCCGCGGCTGCGGGTGCTGGAGGCCGCCCCGGTGGCCGTGCTGGTGCTGGCCTGCATGGCGCTGAGCATCTGGGCCGGACCGGTGTCGCAGTACCTGGCCTCGGCGGCCCGCTCGCTGCACCAGCCTGATACCTACATCCGCGTGGTACTGGCCGAACGTGACGGCCAGCCGGTGAGGGGGGACGCGCCATGATCCGCAATTTCACGCGCAGCATTTCGCCGGTGCTGGTGCTGGGCCTGACCGTGCTGTGGCTGCTGCTGAACGAGACCCTGGCGCCGGGCCACATCGTGCTTGGCCTGCTGCTGGGCACGGCACTGTCGTGGGCCGGTTCGCCGCTGCGGCCGCTGCAGGCGCGCATCCGCCGCATCGACATGGCATTCGGCCTGCTGTTCGTCGTGCTGCTGGACATCATCCGCTCCAACATCGGTGTGGCGCGCATCGTGCTGGGCTTCGCCGAACGGCGCGAGATCAACACCAGCTTCGTCGACATCCCGATCGAGCTGCGCGACCCGCATGGCCTGGCAGTGCTGGCGATGATCGTCACCTCGACGCCGGGCACGGTGTGGGTGGGCGTCTCGCAGGACGGCGCGACACTGCGGCTGCACGTGCTCGACCTGGTGGACGAGGGCTACTGGGTCGACCTGATCAAGAACCGCTACGAGCGGCGGCTGATGAGGATCTTCATATGAACCAGCTTCTGGATATCGCCACGTTCTACGCGGCGCTGTGCTTCGTGCTGGCGATGATGCTGGCGCTGGTGCGCATGTTCATCGGGCCTTCCGCGCAGGATCGCGTGCTGGCCTTCGACACGGTGTACATCAACGGCATGCTGACGCTGCTGATGCTGGGCATCCGCTCGCATTCGGGCGTCTATTTCGACATGGCACTGCTGATCGCATTGTTCGGCTTCGTCAGCAGCATCGCGCTGGCCAAGTTCCTGCTGCGCGGCGAGGTGATCGAACCATGAACGGGATGGATGTGCCGGCCTGGGCGGCGCTGCCCGCCGCGGCGCTGCTGGTGATCGGCTCGACGCTGGCGCTGATCGGCGCGGTCGGCCTGGTACGGATGCGCGATTTCTTCGCCCGCATGCATCCGCCGGCGATGGGCAACACGCTGGGAACGGGCAGCGTGTTGATCGCCTCGATGCTGGTCTCCTCGGCAATCCTGCAGCGCCCGGTGGTGCACGAGATCCTGATCACGGTGTTCATCGTGCTGTCGGCGCCGATCACGGCGATGCTGCTGATCCGCGCGGCGGTGGCACGCCGCAAGAAGCGCGAGGATCCCTGAAGCCGCCGTGAACGTCGCGGAACGGTTGGCCAGCTAGCGGCGCAGCGGCAGTGCCACGCCTTCGCGGCGCGGATCCGAACCGCCTTCGAGCCGGTCGGCGCGGGCGACGATCAGGTTCAGGCCGGAGTTCTCCCCGGCCACCTCGCGCACGGCAAAGCCCGCGGACGACAGGGCTGTCGACCAGGCACGCCCCATGTCGCTCGCGGTCTCGACGCTGACCACCGGCCCGCGCGCGACGATATTGGGCAGGTCGGCCGCCTGCTGGGCGGTCACGCCCCAGTCCAGCACCGCCAGCAGGGACTTGGCCACATAGCCGATGATGGAATTGCCACCCGGCGAGCCGGTCACCAGGAACACATCGCCAGCGGCATCGAACACGATGGTGGGCGACATCGAGGAGCGGGGACGCTTGCCGGGCCCCGGCGCATTGGCCACCGGCTTGCCGGCCAGCGTGGCCGGCCGGGTGAAATCGGTGAGCTCGTTGTTCAGCACGAAGCCATGGGTGAAGCGCGAGGATCCGAACGGGCCTTCCACCGTGGCGGTGAACGACACCGCATTGCCGTCGAAATCGATGATGGACAGATGCGTGGTGCCGGCGCCGTTCGCGCCGGTGGCCTGTCCCCACTGGTCGATGATGGGCCGTCCATGCAGCACCGCGCCCGGATCGCCGGGTCGCGGTGCATCGCCGGGCGCGAAGCCGCTGGCGGCGCGCGATGCGATGTAACGCGGATCAAGCAGGTCCTGCACCGGCACCGGCACCTGGTCCGGATCGGCCACGTAGTGATCGCGGTCGGCATAGCCCAGCTGCTGCGCCAGCACGAAATCGCGCAGCATCGCTTCACGCGTGCTGGCGCCGGAGCCTGCGCTGATCCTTTCAAACAGCGCCATGATCTGGTTCATCGCCACGCCGCCGGAGGAAGAGGGCGGCGCCGAGCAGATCACATGCATGCGGTAAGGACCACACAATGCGGGTTTTTCCAGCACGCGGTAGTCGGCCAGGTCCTGCAGCGTCATCGCGCCGGGCAATTCACCGGCACGCACCGCGGCCACGATGTCCGCCGCAACCGCGCCGGTGTAGAACGCAGTCGGTCCCTCGGCGGCCACGCGCCGCAGCAGCGCGGCATAGGCGGGATTGGTGCGGCGATCGCCGACGGCCAGCGCGTGGCCGCCGGGAAAGAAATATTCCGCCGAAGCCGGATTGCGGCCCAGCGGTCCATTCTGGAAGCGGGGCCCCAGTGCGTTGGCCAGGCGTGGCGAGACGATGAAGCCTTCTTCGGCGAGGCGGATGGCCGCCTGGAAGTTCTGCGCCCAGGGCAGCCGGCCGAAACGCGCATGCGCGGCCTTGTACAGCGCGATCGTGCCCGGCACGCCCACCGAGCGCCCGGACTGGATGGCCTGCACGAAGCCGAGGTTCTGGCCGTCCACGGCAAAGTAGTCGGCCGTGGCCGCGGCGGGGGCGGCCTCGCGACCATCGAAGGAAACCGTGCGGCCACTGGCGCGGTCGTGCACCACCATGTATCCGCCGCCGCCCAGGCCTGAGCTCTGCGGTTCGACAAGGCCCAGCACTGCGTGCACGGCGATGGCCGCATCCACCGCACTGCCGCCGGCGCGCAGCGCCGCAAGACCGGCTTCGACAGCGCGGCGGTCCGCGGCCGCTACCATGGCCTGGTCGTCGAGGCGCCAGGCGGTGCGCGCCGTGCCCGATGCGGGGGCGGTGCGTGCGGCGGACGCGGCATTCGCCGTAGCCTGTGATGCCGAGGCTGCATCCGGTGCCGGCGTTGCCGTGTGCAGCGACGACTTGCCGCCGCAGGCGGCCAGCGTGACCAGCAGCAGCGTGACGAGCATGGCGCGGTACCCGGGCCGCGCATTGCCCCCGCTTTGCAGGGTAGCGGCCGTGACCGGCGATCCGCGCTTGATTCTCATGCGCGCAAGCCTACCACCGGCCGCGCGGCCTCATCCCTTGAGCACGCTGATGACCTGCGGCTCCAGATAGGCTTCGAGGCCGAGGCGCGAATAGGTGCGACCGAGGCCGGATTCCTTCGCGCCGCCAAAGGGCACGTTCGCGGCGGTGGCGCGGTGCTGGTTGACCCAGGCGGTGCCCACTTCCAGGCGTGCGGCGATCTGCGCTGCCAGGTCGACGTCGCGGCTCCATACCGAGCCGGCCAGTCCGAAACGCGTGTCGTTGGCGCGTGCCACGGCATCATCGATGTCGCGGAACTTCAGCACCGGGAACACCGGCCCGAACTGCTCCTCGGCCACCAGGCGATCTGCTTCGGTCAGCCCGGTGACCACCGTGGGCGCGACGAAATAGCCGTTGCCGGATGGTGCGGACCCCTGGATGGCCCGGCCGCGCTGCCCTGCCTCGGCCTTCAGATCGCGCACGCGCTCGAACTGGCGCCGGTTCTGGATCGGCCCCAGCGTGGTGGCCGGGTCCAGGCCATCGCCGACCCGGGCATTGCGCGCCTCGGCGGCCAGTGCCTCGCACAGGGCGTCGTGGATGTCTTCGTGTGCGTAGATGCGCTTGACCGCCATGCACACCTGGCCGCTGTTCACGGTGGCCGCGAAGAACAGCTTCTTCGCCACGTCGGCCACGTTGACGTCGGGCAGCACGATGGCCGCATCGTTGCCGCCCAGCTCGAGCGTGACGCGTTTGAGCGTGCCGGCGGCGCTGGCCATCACCTTCTTGCCGGTGGCCACCGAGCCGGTGAAGGAGATCTTGTCGATGCCCGGATGCGCGGTGAGCAGCGCGCCCAGCTCATCGCCGCCGGACAGCACATTGACCACGCCGGGCGGCAGCACCTCGCGCAGCAGCTCGCCGATGCGCAGCGTGGTCAGCGGCGTGAATGGCGAAGGCTTGATGATGGCGCAGTTGCCGGTGTAGAGCGCCGAGGCCAGCGGACCTGCGGCCAGGTTCACCGGCGCATTCCATGGCGTGATGATGCCGGCCACGCCCAGCGGGCGGTAGCGCAGCTCGATGCGCCGCTCGGCGTTGTCGAGCAGGATTTCAGGCTCGATGCGGATCTTCGTCATGCCCACCGACAGCGTGCCGGCGCGCGCGATCTCGTCGCGCGACTGGCCCAGCGGCTTGCCCTGTTCCTGCGTCAGCAGGCGGGCCAGCGGCTCCTTGTTGGCCTCGAGGATTGCGGCGATGCGCGCGATGAATTCCGCGCGTTCCTGCCAGGAACGCTCGCGCCACGCCGGAAATGCGCGCCGTGCGGCGCTGACGGCGGCATCGAGTTCTGCGGCGCCGGCCGCGGGGCAGCGGGCGAACACCAGGCCGGTGGCCGGATTCACCACATCGAGCTGTTGCGCAGTGTCATGCAGCCGGCCGTCGATGAGCAGCCGGCAGGGGGCGGAGAAGTCGGTCATTCGGTTAAGATACCGCGTCAACGATTGAGGTTCACCTTATGAAAATAGGACTTGCAGGGCAGGGCGCTTTCGGCATCAAGCACCTTGAGGCGATCCGGAACATCCCCGGCATCGAGGTGGTCACCCTCACCGGTGGCAACCAGGAATCCACGCGCGAGGTCGCGCAGAAATTCGGCATCCCGCACTACACCGGCGATCTGGCCGAGAGCCTGAAGCAGCCGGGCCTCGAGGCGATGATCCTCGCCACGCCCACGCAGATGCATGCGCGGCAGGCCATCCAGTGCCTGGAGGCCGGCAAGCATGTGCAGGTGGAAATCCCGCTGGCCGACAGCCTGAAAGACGCCGAAGCGGTGGTGCGCGCGCAGGAGAAGACCGGCCTGGTCGCGATGTGCGGCCACACGCGCCGCTTCAATCCCAGCCACCAGTGGATCCGCCGGAAGATCGCGGCCGGCGAGCTGAAGATTTTGCAGATGGATGTGCAGACCTATTTCTTCCGCCGCACCAACATGAATGCGCTGGGCAAGCCGCGCAGCTGGACCGATCATCTGCTGTGGCACCACGCGGCGCATACCGTCGACCTGTTCCAGTACCAGACCGGCGAGGAAGCCTCCGTGGCGCGCGGCGTGCAGGGCCCGTTCCATCCGGAGCTGAACATCGCGATGGACATGAGCATCCAGATGAAGACGCCGAAGGGCGCGGTGTGCACGCTGTCGCTGTCGTTCAACAACGATGGTCCGCTGGGCACGTTCTTCCGCTACATCTGCGACAACGGCACCTACATCTGCCGCTATGACGACCTGTTCAACGGCAAGAACGAACAGATCGACGTGTCGAAGGTCGATGTGTCGATGAACGGCATCGAGCTGCAGGACCGCGAGTTCTTCGCCGCGATCAAGGAAGGCCGCGAGCCCAATGCCAGCGTGGCGCAGGTGCTGCCGGCCTACCGCACGCTCGACCGCATCGAGCAGTCGCTTTAACCCGCCGGCGCTGCCGGGTGGCAGCGCCGGCTTTCAGCGATCCAGGATCTTCATCATCGCCGGCGGGTGACGCTCGCCGGTGACCTGCGGGGCCAGGTCATCCAGCCGTGCCGTCTGCGCTTCGGTGAGACGCACGCCCGCGGCCCGCAGGTTGTCGGCCAGGTGCGTGCGCTTCTTCATGCCCGGAATCGTGACCACGCGCGGCGAGCACGACAGCACCCACGCGATCGCCACCTGCGCGGTGGTTGCACCCATGCCGGCCGCGATCTCGCCGATGGCTTCCACCAGGCGGGCATTGTGCGCGGCGGCTTCCTGCTGGAAGCGCGGATGGCGGCGACGGTGGTCGTTCTCCGGCAGGTCTTCGGCCTGGCGGAAGTTTCCCGCCAGGAAGCCACGCCCCAGCGGACTGTAGGACACGAAGGTCACTTCCAGCTCTTCGCACGCGGCCAGCACGCCCTGTTCCGGATCGCGCGACCAGATGGAATATTCACTCTGCACGGCGGCTATCGGCAGCACCTTGCAGGCGCGCCGCAGCGTGGCCTCGCTGCATTCGGACAATCCCGCGTAGCGGATCTTGCCGGCACGCACCAGTTCGGCCAGCGCGCCGGTGGATTCCTCGATGGGCACACCTGGATCGATGCGGTGCAGGTAGAACAGGTCGATGTAGTCGGTGCCCAGCCGCGCCAGGCTTGCCTCGCAGGACTGGCGGATGGTCTCGGGGCGGTTGTCCACCAGGGCACCGCCGTCGGGGCTGCGTGACAGTCCGCACTTGGTGGCGATGAACAGCCGCTGGCGGAAGGGTTTCAGCACCGCGCCGACGAATTTCTCGTTCTCGCCGACCTGGTAGCTGGCGGCGGTATCGAAATGGTCGATGCCGGCTTCGACCGCTGCCAGCAGCGTGGCGCGTGCTTCGTCGTCGTCGCGGCTGCCATACCAGCCCACAAGGCCCATGCATCCGAAACCGATGGGAAGCACGGTGGCCGGACCCCGGCCCATGGGCCGCCGTGCGGCGGCGGGGGAGGAGATGCTGTTCATAGGCGGGGCACCATACCGCATCGTGCCGGGGCCGGGCAGGGTGCGCCACCGGCTGCGGGGGTGGGGTATCATTCGCGGCCCCTTCGTTGAAGCAACAGGCATCGCGAATGATCATCGACTGTCACGGCCACTACACCACTGCACCCCAACCCTTTGTCGATTTCCGCGAGGCCCAGAAGGCCGCGCTGAAGGATCCGGCGCAGACGCCGTCGCGCGAATCACTGAAGGTCAGCGACGATGCCATCCGCGAGAGCCTGGAAAAGGCACAGCTGAAGCTGCAGCGCGAGCGCGGCTCCGACCTCACCATCTTCTCGCCGCGCGCCTCGACGATGGGCCATCACATCGGCACCGAGGCCACCAGCGTCGAGTGGTCGCAGATCAACAACGACCTGATCGCACGCGTGGTCGATCTCTACCCGAAGAACTTCGTCGGCGTGTGCATGCTGCCGCAATCGCAGGGCGCGCCGCTGGCCGCCAGCGTCAGGGAACTGGAACGCTGCGCGCAGATGGGTTTCATCGGCGCGAACCTGACACCCGATCCCTCCGGCGGCCACTGGACCGCGCCGCCGCTGACCGATCGCTACTGGTATCCCGTCTACGAGAAGCTGGTCGAACTCGACATGCCCGCCATGGTGCATGTGAGCGGTTCGTGCAATCCCTGCTTCCACACCACCGGCGCGCATTACATCAATGCCGACACCACCGCCTTCATGCAGCTGATCCAGGGTGACCTGTTCAAGGACTTCCCGGCGCTGCGGCTGATCATTCCGCATGGCGGCGGCGCGGTGCCCTACCACTGGGGTCGCTACCGCGGCCTCGCGCAGGACATGAAGCGTCCCACGCTCGACACGCACCTGCTGAAGAACGTGTACTTCGACACCTGTGTCTACCATCAGCCGGGCATCGACCTGCTGCTGAAGGTGATCCCGGTGGACAACATCCTGTTCGGTTCCGAGATGGTGGGTGCGGTGCGCGGCATCGATCCCACCACCGGCTTCAACTACGACGACACGCGGCGCTACATCGATGCCTCGGCGCTGTCGGCGGCCGACAAGAAGAAGGTCTTCGAGGAGAACGCATATCGCGTCTATCCGCGCCTGAAGGCGCGGCTGGCCGGATGACCGGCCCCGCCGTGCCCCCGGTTGCGGCGATCCGGCCGCACCGGGTCGAGTCGCCGCAGGGCACGCGCGAGGATCCCTACTACTGGCTGCGCGACGACCGGCGCGAGGATGCCGAGGTCATCGCGCACCTTGCGGCGGAGAATGCCTGGACGGATGCGGTGATGGCACCGTGGCGGCCGCTGCAGGAGCGCATCTACCAGGAAATCATCGGTCGCATCCGCCAGGATGACGCCAGCGTGCCCTGGCACAAGAACGGCTGGTGGTACTACACCCGCTTCGAGACCGGCGCGAACTATCCCATCTACGCGCGCCGCGCGGGCAACATGCAGGCCCCCGAGCAGGTGCTGCTGGATGTCAGCGCGATGGCCGCGCCGCACGACTTCTTCCAGGTGGGCAGCTGGGAAGTCAGTCCCGACAACCGGCTGCTGGCCTGGACCGAAGACAGCATCGGCCGGCGCCAGTTCGTGATCCGCGTGAAGGACCTCGCCACCGGCGAGCTGTTGCCGGACGTGATCGCCAATGCCGAGGCCGGCGTGGTGTGGGCTGCCGACAGCCGCACGCTGCTGTATGTGGCCAAGGATCCGGTGACCCTGCTGGGCGATACGGTGTGTCGCCACGTGCTCGGCACCGATGCCGCGACCGACCTGCGCCTGTATCGCCAGGCTGATCCGGCCTTCTACACCGGCATCGGCCGCACCAAGGACGACCGCTATCTGCTGATCGTGTCTTCATCCACGGTCTCCACCGAATACCAGGTGGCCGCGGCCGATGATCCGGCGCTCGCGTTCCGCGTGCTGTTGCCGCGCGAGCGCGACCATGAGTACCAGGCCGAGCATCTGGATGGCCGCTGGATCCTGCTCACCAACTGGCAGGCGAAGAACTTCCGCATCGTCGAAGCACGCGAGGAGGAACTGGCGGATCGTTCGCGCTGGCGCGACCTGGTGGCGCATCGCGAGGACGCCTTCGTCGAGGGCTTCGATGTGTTCCGCGATTTCCTCGCCGTGGAGGAGCGCTCCGGCGGACTGCTGAACGTGCGGATCCGCGACTGGCAGGGCGGAAATGAATTCCTGATCGCCGCCGATGAGTCTGCCTGCGCCACGCAGCTGGGACACAACCCGCAGATCGATACCGGCAAGGTGCGCTACCTGTACACCTCGCTGACCACGCCGGCCTCCACCTTCGACTTCGACGTGGCCGCCGGCACGAAGACCTTGCTGAAGCGTGAACCGGTGCTGGGTGATTTCAGCCCGGAGCAATATGCCACCGAACTGCTGTGGGTGCCGGCGCGCGATGGCACACGCGTGCCGGTGTCGCTGGCCTGGCGGCGCGACCGTTTCCGCCGCGATGGCAGCGCGCCGATGCTGCAATACGCCTACGGTTCCTATGGAATCTCCAGCGATCCGCGCTTCTCGATTCCGGTGCTGTCGCTGCTGGACCGCGGCTTCGTCTATGCCATCGCGCACATCCGCGGTGGCCAGGAGATGGGTCGCGCCTGGTATGAATCGGGCAAGCTGCTGAACAAGCGCAACAGCTTCACCGACTTCATCGACGTGACGCGGCATCTGGTGGTCATGGGCTATGCGGACCGCAAGCGCGTGTTCGCGCGCGGCGGCAGCGCTGGCGGGCTGCTGATGGGCGCGGTGGCCAATCTGGCGCCTGACGACTACTGCGGCATGGTGGCACTCGTGCCTTTCGTCGATGTGGTCACGACGATGCTCGACGAGAGCATTCCGCTGACCACCAATGAATATGACGAGTGGGGCGATCCGCGTGAGAAGGCGCACTACGACTACATGCTGGGCTATTCGCCCTATGACAATGTAGAGCGCAAGGACTACCCGGCCCTGTTCGTCGGCACCGGCCTGTGGGACAGCCAGGTGCAGTATTTCGAACCCGCCAAGTGGGTGGCCAGGCTGCGCGCCCTCAAGACCGACTCCCGGCCGCTGGTGTTCCGCATCAACCTCGAGGCCGGGCATGGCGGCAAGTCCGGTCGCTTTCGCCAGTTCCTGGAAACCGCTGAGCAATGGGCCTTCATGGCGGGGTTGGCCGGCATCACCGAGTGACCTTGGCCGCGCGGGTCCGCTAACCGAACGGCGCCCCGAAAAGGCTTTACCCATAGCAATTGATGCATCGCCGGGCGGGGTTTATGCTCGCTCAACAAGGGCACCTGGCTCTCGGGGTCGCTCTTCAACAAGGGTTTGGGGGGAAGAACAATGAATGGGAGCATCACCAGGCGCTCGCTGCTGAGCGGTGCCGGCTATGCGGTTGCCGGAACAGTCGCCGGCCAGATGCTGACGGCGGTGGCGCGGGCGCAGGACGCCGCTGCACCGGCGGGCAGTTCGGGACTGTGCATGACCATGCTCTTCATGGCCGGCGCGCGCACGAAGTTCGAAACCGACAAGTACATCAAGAAGCATCTGCCGCTGCTGAAGGAAGTCTACGGCGACAGCGTCGAGCGCATCGAACTGCGCACCAGTGCCGGTTCCGCGCAGGGCGTGCCTTCGGCACTCCTGGCCACGTCGACACTGTGGATCCGCGATGTGGCCGGGTTCAGCCAGAAGCTCGGCGCGAATGCCGAGCGCATCAACAAGGACCTGGATGGCGCCGCGAAGGGCAACCGCCTGGTGCAGGTGGATCGCATAGCGCTCGAGCTGGGCGATGCGCGCACCGACGTGGCGCAGAACTCGCACGTGTTCTCGATGTTCTATCCAGCGGCCTCGCGGCCGATGGGCGGTCGCGGTGGTCCTGGCGGCCCCGGCGGCGCCGCTGCGTCCGAGCCGACCTTCGACGCCCGCTATTTCGTCGAGGTCTACCTGCCCAAGCTCTATTCGCTGTATGGCGCCAGCGCGGTGCGGCGTGTCGAAGCCACGCTGGGCCAGGACCAGGGCGGTCAGAAGGCCGCGCACCTGGGCGCCTACCACCTGATGATCCGCGATCGCAGTGACTATGACCGCAAGTCCGGCAGCGTCTTTTCCGAGATGACCAAGGATTCCGGCAAGTTCACCACGATCTTCCCGATGCTGGCCGACATGCGCGTGAACGCGATTGCCTGAGGAGACTTGAGATGACCAAGATGATTTCACGACGCAGCGTCGTGCTGGGAGCGGGACAGACCGCCACGTTCGGCAGCCTGCTGGCCGCATTGCCGGGCCTCGCGCAGGCCGCCGAGGCTGCACCGGCCCCGCAGAAGGTCTGCCTGACGATGCTCTATCCCTCGGGCGAGGGCCTCAGCTTCGACGCTGATGGTTTCCGCGCCCGCCACGTCGCGGCGCTGCAGAAGGCCTATGGCCCTGCGATCGACCGCGTCGAGTTGCGCGTCGCGCCGCCGGCGCCGCCGCCACCCGCGCCGCCGCCGGTGGCCGAGGGCGAGGAACCCCCGCCGCCGCCGCCACCCCCGCCGGTGCCGCCGCTGCTGGCTGCGGTCAGCATCTGGCTGGCCGACATCTCGCAGTTCATCCAGCGGGCCACGGCCTCCTCGCGCGAGCTGGCCGCGGACATGGCCACCATCACACGCAGCGCACCGATGGTGCAGTACGACGTGCTCGAGGGTCAGGTCGGTGATGCGGCCGGCAGCGTGATCGGTGGCGGCACGGTGGTGTCGAACTACTTCTTCGCGCCGCAGGGCGAGGGCGCCGCACCGGCCACCTGGGATGCCGAATATTTCGGCAAGTCCTATCTGCCGAAGATGATGGAGACCTACGGCGCCACGGCCATCCAGCGCGCCGAAGTGGCGCGCGGCGAAGTGGCACAGGGCGGCGGCAGCCCGCTGATCCTCGGCGCCATCCACGTCTATGTGAAGGATGTCATTGCCTATGACACAGCCCTGGCCTCCGAGGCCGTGCGCACGCTGGGCGCCGAGGCGCAGCAGCACAGCACGATCAATCCGGTGACGCTGCTGATGACGGTGCACACCACCGCCTGATCGATCGACCCCGGGGCGCCGCGCGGCGCCCCGGGGTCAGCCGGCCGGCTTCAGATGTACTTCAGGCCCAGTTCGGCGAGCTTCTCGCGGAACTTGTAGATGTCCATGCCCAGCTCGCCCGAGGCCAGGCGCTTGCGCTTCTC
>CAYQJU010000026.1:0-36478 GCA_964417875.1 uncultured Steroidobacteraceae bacterium | reverse complement strand
GGTCCGCGCTGGCACCAGGCGGCGCTGAAGGCCAACCGCCATCGCGCCTACGAGGATTTCGCCGCCGTGGCCGACGACCTCGTCGCGCGCAAGGTCACCTCGCCGCAGCGCCTCGGCACGATGGGTGGCAGCAATGGCGGCCTGCTGATGGGCAACATGCTGGTGCACTACCCGGAAAAGTTCGGTGCCATCGTGGTGCAGGTGCCGCTGCTCGACATGAAGCGCTACAGCAAGCTGCTGGCTGGCGCGTCGTGGATGGCCGAATATGGCGATCCCGACACCGCGGACTGGGAATTCATCCGAACCTTCTCGCCCTACCACCTGTTCGATCCGGCGAAGGACTATCCGCCCACGCTGTTCACCACCTCGACGCGCGATGACCGTGTGCATCCGGCGCACGCGCGCAAGATGATGGCGAAGATGCTCGAGGCCGGAAAGGACGTGCGCTACTACGAGAACATCGAGGGCGGCCACGGCGGTGCGGCGAACAACGAGCAGTCCGCACACATGAACGCGCTGGCTTACACCTTCCTGTGGGAAAAGCTCACCGCCGGGCAATAACCGCGACATTCTCTCCCTGCAGCGTCGCGGCTTCTGCTTCTGCCAGCGACGTCCTGCAAGGTTTCGTGACCGCCGGGCGTTGGCTGCCGGGCCCCGGCCGCCCAGAATCCCCTGAGGGAGTCCGGGTCTGGCCGCAGGGAGAACAATGCAGCATCTGGTCGTATCACTCGCGGACGTGCGCAGCCGCGACATCGAGCGCGTCGGTGGCAAGAACGCCTCGCTGGGAGAATTGCTCGGCAGCCTGGCGTCGCTGGGCATCCGCGTGCCCACCGGCTTCGCCACCACGGCTGAGGCCTTCAGCCTGCTGCTCGAGGCAGGGGGGTTGGGGCGGCGCATCGACAGCGAGCTCGCCGGGCTGAATGTGGAGGATGTCATCGCGCTGGCGAAGACCGGCGAGCGCATCCGCGGCTGGATCCGCAGCACGCCGCTGCCGGCGGAACTGGAAACGGCGATCCTGCAGGCCTTCCGTCACATGGATGGTGGTCGCGGCATTGCGGTGGCGGTGCGCTCGTCAGCCACGGCCGAGGATCTGCCCGATGCCTCCTTCGCCGGACAGCAGGAAACACTGCTGAACGTGAGCGGCGAGACGGCGCTGCTGGCGGCGATGCGCGAGGTCTATGCCTCGCTGTACAACGATCGCGCCATTTCCTATCGCGTGCACCATGGCTTCGAGCATGCGCGCGTGGCGCTGTCGATCGGCGTGCAGCACATGGTGCGCAGCGACCTGGGTGCCAGTGGCGTGATGTTCACGCTGGACACCGAATCCGGTTTCCGCGATGCGGTGCTGCTCACCGGTTCATGGGGACTGGGCGAGATGGTGGTGCAGGGCGCGGTGAACCCGGACGAGTTCTGCCTGTACAAGCCGAATCTTGCGGCCGGGAGGCCGGCCATCCTGCGGCGCAATGCCGGCAGCAAGCTGCGCAAGATGGTGTATGCGCCGCCCGGCAGCGGTGATCGCGTGCGCATCGTCGATGTGGAAGCGGAGGATCGCCGCCGCTTCTGCCTCAGTGATGCCGACGCCGAGGAACTCGGCCGCCAGGCGCTGCGCATCGAACAGCACTACGGCTGTCCGATGGACATCGAATGGGGGAAGGACGGCGTCACGGGCGAGCTGTTCATCCTGCAGGCGCGCCCGGAGACCGTGCAGAGCCGCGTGCGCGGCAGCATCGAGCGCTACGAGCTGCCGCGACGCAGCCGCGTGCTGGCCGAGGGCCGCAGTGTCGGCCAGCGCATCGGCGCCGGCACCGCGCGGGTGGTTCGCGATGTCTCGCAGATGGACCAGGTGCAGCCCGGTGACGTGCTGGTCGCCGACATGACCGATCCGGACTGGGAGCCGGTGATGAAGCGCGCCGCTGCCATCGTCACCAATCGAGGCGGCCGCACCTGCCATGCCGCGATCATCGCACGTGAGCTGGGCGTTCCGGCCGTGGTGGGCTGCGGGGATGCGACGCGCACCATCGAGGCCGGCGCGCCGGTAACCGTCTGCTGCGCCGAGGGCGACACCGGATTCGTCTACGAGGGCATCCTGCCATTCACGCACCGCCACGTGGATGCCGGCGCGCTGCCGGAGATACCGGTGCGCATCATGATGAACGTGGGCAATCCGGACCGGGCCTTCGCGTTTGCCTCGATTCCGCATCGGGGCGTGGGACTGGCGCGGCTGGAGTTCATCATCAACCGCATGATCGGCGTGCATCCGAAGGCATTGCTGCACCCGGAAAGCCAGGAACCGGCGGTGCGCGAACAGATTGCCGCGCGCATGGCCGGCTATGCGGATCCGCGCAGCTTCTTCATCCGACGCCTCGCCGAGGGCGTGGCGCAGATCGCAGCCGCGTTCGCGCCGCAGCCGGTGATCGTGCGGCTGTCGGACTTCAAGTCGAACGAGTATGCGAACCTGATCGGCGGCAGCCGCCACGAGCCGCATGAGGAGAATCCCATGCTGGGATTCCGTGGCGCCTCGCGCTACATCGATCCGGAGTTCAGCGCCTGCTTCGCGCTGGAATGCGAGGCCCTGCGCTATGTGCGCGAGGACCAGGGTTTCACCAATGTGCAGATCATGGTGCCCTTCGTGCGCACCGTGGGCGAGGCGCGGGCGGTGACGGAACTGATGGCGCGGCATGGCCTGGTGCGCGGCGTGAATGGCCTGAAGGTGCTGATGATGTGCGAGCTGCCGTCCAATGCGCTGCTGGCCGAGCAGTTCCTCGAGCATTTCGATGGCATGTCCATCGGCTCGAACGACATGACGCAGCTGGCGCTGGGCGTGGACCGTGATTCGGCCATCGTCGCGCCGCTGTTCGACGAGCGCGATCCGGCCGTGCGCCAGCTGCTGCAGATGGCCATCGAGGCCTGCCGCAAGGCCGGCAAGTATGTGGGCATCTGCGGGCAGGGTCCGTCCGACCATCCTGACCTGGCCCGCTGGCTGATGGAGCAGGGCATCGACAGCCTGTCGCTGAATCCGGATACGGTGCTGGATACCTGGGCGCGCCTGGCGCGATGAGGACGGTGTGCTTCGTCTCCGACCGCACCGGAGTCACCGCGGAGACGCTGGGCTACAGCCTGCTGGCGCAGTTCAGCGAACTTCAGGTGCGCACGGTGACGATGCCCTTCGTCGCCTCGGTGAAGGATGCGCGGGGCGTGGTGGAGCGCATCAACGAGATCGGCCGGCAGGAAGGGCAGCGACCCATCGTGCTCTCGACGCTGGTGAACAGCGAGGTGCGCGCCGTGGTGCATTCGGCCGACGCCTTCGTGCACGACTTCTTCGATGCCTTCCTCGCGCCGCTCGAGGACGAGCTGCAGATGCGCTCGGCGCATGTGTCGGGCATCGGGTCCCTGGAGTCGGCGCGCGACCCGGCCAGTTCCATCCGCGTCGCGGCCACCGACTATGCGCTGGCCAATGACGATGGCGCCGGCGCGCGTGACTATCGCAGCGCCGCGGTGATCCTGCTCGGGGTGTCGCGCACCGGCAAGACGCCCACCTGCCTTTATCTTGCCGTGCAGTACGGCATCTTCGCCGCGAATTATCCGCTCACCGAGGAAGACCTGGGCTCCGCCGAACTCCCGCCGGTGCTGCGCGGCTACCGCGGCAAGCTGTTCGGGCTCACCATTGATCCGGAGCGCCTGCGGCAGCTGCGCGACGCACGCCGGCCGGGCAGCCGCTATGCCTCGGCCGCACAGGTGCAACACGAGGTACGCACGGCGCTGGAGATCTTCGACCGCTACCGCATTCCCTATCTTGACGTGACCCATCGAAGCGTCGAGGAGAATGCCAGCCGCATCCTGGACGGACTGCGGCTGGAGCGTCACATGCGAAGCTGACGCCCGCTGCCGCCGGAGAACACCCGCACCAGTTCATATGGCGGCACCGTTTCGAGCTGGTCATAGCGGCAGGCTTCCGGCGGCTTGTCAGGCCGCCAGCGCAGGAACGTGGCGGCATGGCGGAAGCGGTCGCCCTGCAGGTGATCGTATTTCACCTCGCAGACGCGCTCGGGCCGCAGTGGCTCCCAGGTGAGATCCTTGCCGGCGCTCCAGCGGCTGCGTCCGCCGGGCATGCGGCGGCGGGCGGCAGCCTCTCCTTGCCAGTCTTGCCAGGGATGGTTGCGCAGCGCCTTGCGTCGCAGTGGCGCCAGCTCTTTCAGCAGCGTCCTGCGCGCCGCCATCGTGAATGACGAGGTCACGCCCACATGCTGCAGCACGCCGGCATCATCATGCAGGCCCAGCAGCAGGGAGCCGACGGCATCCTCGCCGCTCTTGTGGAAGCGGAAGCCGGCCACCACGCAGTCGGCCGTGCGCACATGCTTGATCTTCAGCATGGCGCGCTTGCCCGGCAGGTAGGGCAGGGAGGCAGGTTTGGCGATCACGCCATCCAGGCCTGCGCCTTCGAAGCGGTCCAGCCAGTCCAGTGCCACGCGGCGGTCGCGTGTCATCGGTGTCAGGTGCAGCGGTGGCTCGGCACCGGCCAGCAGTTCCTCGAGCCTCGCGCGGCGTTCGGCCTGCGGCAGTGCCATCAGGTTGCGGCGACCGGCCGCCAGCAGGTCGAAGGCGATGAACGACGCGGGTGTGCGTGCGGCCAGCATCGCCACGCGGGAAGCCGCCGGATGCAATCGCAGCTGCAGCGCGTCGAAGTCGAGGCCCGAACCGGTGGCGATGACGATCTCGCCGTCAAGCACGCAGCTTCCCGGCAGCCGCGCGGCCAGGGCCGCCTGCAGGTCGGGAAAGTAGCGATCCAGTGGCCGCAGGTCGCGGCTCTGCAGGTACACCTGACCGCGTTTGCGGAATACCAGCGCCCTGAAACCATCCCACTTGGGTTCATACAGCACGTCGCCCTCGGGCGGCAGTGCGTCGGCCACCTTCGCCAGCATGGGCTCGATGGGTGGTTGCAGGAGTGTGCGGGCGGCGCTGCGTGGTTCCGGCGAAGCGGTCGCCGGAACCACGGAGCGGCGCGCACCGCGCGGCATCGCCGTGCCTGGCATGTGTTACATGCGATGGCCCGGCGAGACCCGGCCGGCTTCGGCCATGGGCTCTGCAACGGAGAACGTCCGGCCCCAGGGCACGAACTGCCACAGTGCCGACAGGCCGACCAGCGCATAGATCACACGCGCTGCGCCGCTGTCTGCGCCGCCGAACAGGTTCGCGACAAGGTCGAGCTGGTAGCCGCCCAGGGCCACCAGGCCCCAGTTCAGTCCGCCGATGATGAGCAGGGCAAGGGTGACAATGTTCAGCCATTTCATGGTCGTCTCCAATGGGGACAGGAGACCTGACGATAGGCGGCGTGCGCCATCCAGGCGCACCCGCCGATGGCGCTGATGGATCGTCGGCGGCTTCTGACGCGCTACCTCGCGGCAGGCCAGGCGCCGCTCAGGCCGGCGCCAGACCCTTCTTGCGCAGCACCGATGTCACGCTCGCGGCCTCCACCGGCAGCGATGGCGCATCGCCGGCAGGAGCCGCTGCGATGTCCTTGCGCTGTGCCAGCTCGATGCGGTTGCGGCCGGAACGCTTCGCGCACAGCAGCGCCTCGTCGGCCTGCGCCACCACGTCCTGGAAGGCCTGCGCGCGCTGCGAATCGCTGAGGCCGCAGCTCACCGTGTAGCTGGGCACGGCGCCTGAAGCCAGCGCGGTGCGCAGGCCGTCGCGGATGCGCTCGATGACCGGGATGGCGCTTTCGGCTGAAATGCCTGGCAGCACCACCACGAACTCCTCTCCGCCCCAGCGCGCTGCGATGTCGTCGGGTCGCAGTGCCCGCCGCAGCACGTCGGCGAACAGGCGCAGCGCGCGATCGCCGGTGTCGTGGCCATGCGTGTCGTTCAGCGGCTTGAAGCGGTCGATGTCGATGAACGCGACGCTGAATTCGCCGCGCGCGAGGAT
Organism: uncultured Steroidobacteraceae bacterium; assembly: GCA_964417875.1. Taxonomy (GTDB): domain Bacteria; phylum Pseudomonadota; class Gammaproteobacteria; order Steroidobacterales; family Steroidobacteraceae; genus ZC4RG30. Next base: position 30,556 of record CAYQJU010000026.1, on the reverse strand, counting down.
CTCGGGGATGCGCGCCTCGAGGCTGCGGCGATTGGCAAGGCCGGTGAGCGTGTCGGTGTTGGCCTGCTTGTGCTTGGTGGCGAAGGCACGGATCATGCCCAGCTCGTCACCGGTGGCCGAGGCCAGCGCGCCCAGCGCGCGCCACTGGTTGTCGGCGGGCAGCCGTTCGGGCGGGCCCACCACGTGCAGCACGCCAGTGGTGCGTCCCATGATGCTGATCGGCACGCACAGCGCCGAGCAGGCCCCTTCGCCGCGATCGCGCAGGTAGGGGCAGGTCTCGAACACCTGGTTGTTGTTGAAGGCCATCTGCGCGTTGCGGCGGATCGCCGGGCACTCGCCAGGATCGGTGACGCTGCAGCCGGCACGCGTGGCATCCGGCGGCGTCGACACCACGCGCTGCAGGTGCGCGATGCTGGAATCGGCGATCAGCAGCTCACCCTGCTGGCCGGGCTGCAGGGTTTCAGTCAGCGCATCACGCACCACGCCCAGCGCGCTGGGTTCGGTCTGCACCAGCTCGAAGGCGCGGTGCAGACGATGTTCGAATTCGCGCCGCTGCGCTTCGCGCTCGCGCTCGGCCTTTTCAGCCAGGATCTGCTCGTGCTGGCCACGGATCGCGCTGACACCGGCCCAGGTCACCACCGATCCCAGCAGCAGCGCCACCGCCAGTGTGGCCAGCAGCATCTGGCGCGCGCCATTGGTCTCGCTGATCAGCTGCGCGCTGGCGAGGCTCATCTGTGATCCCAGGTCCTGCTCGATGATCCGCAGCAGCGCGGCGCGCAGGTTCGCGTACTGCACGGTCATCTCGCCATACTGCATGGGATCGAGCTCGACCTGCGCGAGCAGCGGCTCGACCAGGTCCATCCAGTTCTGCAGCACGGCCTGGTAGTCGGCCTGCAGGCCGCCTCCATTGGGCTGGTGCGGCACCAGCGCCTGGAATTCCGCGAAGCGCCGCTGTGCCCGCTCGGCATGCTCGCGATAGCGTGCGATGTAGGCCGCGCGGCTCACCGACTCCGGCATCGCAAAATAGTTGCCCAGCATCACCTGCGCTTCGTGCAGGTCATATTCGGTGCCGAGCAGCAGCTCGAGCGCCGGCTGGTACTGCTGCGCAATGCGCTCGGCCGAGCGCTTGGTGGTCTGCACGTTCAGGTAAGCCACGCCGACCACCGCCACGATCAGCAGGATCAATCCGCAGCCCACCACCGCGGCCTTCAGATAGGCCGGGACCTCGCGGCCAGCCTTGTTCCGGCTGCGGTCACCGGAAGCGGTGGCGCCATTCTCGTCATGATTACCGAGGGCTTTGAATTCGCCGGTCAACATCGCCACGTTCCTCACTGGGGAAGGAAGGAACCGTGGCTGGTCCGGTGCCTGCGGCAACGGGTCGCGGTCCCATGGGCGAAATGGTGAAGCCGGGCGGGTAGCCATTCGTTGACGTGTCACTCATTCCAGAATGACCTGACAACTGGCATTTGGACCGACCCCGGCATTGACGGGGTCAGGTCCATATTCAGGGTTTCCCCTAGGATCCGGCCTGCGCCTGGTCCGGCCCTGGATCTGCGGTGGGCGAAGTGTTGCGCTGCGGCCTGAGCCAGCGTCGCACGCACAGGTAGGCCAGCGGGATCAGGAAAATGCCCAGCAGGGTTGCGGCGATCATGCCGCCCATCACGCCGGTGCCGACAGCAATGCGGCTTGCCGCGCCCGCACCAGTGGAGATCACCAGCGGCACCATGCCGAGGATGAAGGCCAGCGAGGTCATGATGATGGGGCGCAGCCGCAGCTTCACCGCCGCGAGCGTGGCCTCCACCACGCCCTTGCCCTCGGCTTCCTGCTCGAGCGCGAACTCGACGATCAGGATGGCGTTCTTCGCGGCAAGGCCGATGATGGCGATCAGGCCGACATTAAGGTAGACGTCGGCAGGCAGGCCGCGCAGCATCGAGGCCAGTGCGGCGCCGAGCAGTCCCAGCGGCACCACCAGCAGCACCGCCACCGGCGTGGTCCAGCTTTCGTAAAGTGCCGCCAGCAGCAGGAAGATCACCACCAGCGACAGCAGCAGCAGGCCCGCCACCTGGCCTGCGGCTTCCTTTTCCTCCAGCGAAATGCCGGTCCATTCCAGCGCGAATCCTTCCGGCAGATCGCGTCCCAGCCGTTCCATCTCGTCCATCGCCTCGCCGGTGGAGCGCCCGGCGGCCGGCGCCCCGGCGATGGTCACGGCGGGATAACCGTTGTAGCGGTCGAGCTGCGGCGGGCCGGCGGTCCATTGCACGCTGGTGAAGGCGCCGAAGGGCACCATGCTGCCATCCGCGCTGCGCACGCGCAGCGCCAGCACGTCTTCCGGCGTCATGCGCTGCGAGGCTTCCGCCTGCAGCAACACGCGCAGGATGCGGCCCTCGCGCGAGAAGTCATTGGCATAGGCGCTGCCGAAGGTGATCGCCAGCGTCGCATTCACGTCCGCGATCGACAGCCCAAGCGCACGCGCCTGCACCCGATCGATCAGCACGCGCAGCTGCGGCGCATCGGCCTGTCCTTCCGGTCGCACCTGTGCCACCACCGGGCTCTGGCTGGCGGCGGCGAGCAATGCGTCCTGGGCGGCGAGCAGTGCTTCGCGTCCGCGGCCCTCGCGATCCTGCAGCTTCAGCGTGAAGCCGCTGGAGATGCCAAGGCCGGAGATCGCCGGCGGATTCAATGCGAACACCCTGGCCTGGGGAATGCCGGACAGCGCCACCATGCCGCGGGCCACCAATGCATCGGCGCTGTTCGCATCGCCCGGGCGTTCATCCCAGGGATGCAGCGCCACAAACACCATGGCATTGGACTGCCCCTGGCCGAAGAAACTGAAGCCATTCACGGTGCTGACGGCACGCACCTGCGGCTGCGCGGCGAAGAAATCCTGCACCTGCGACACCGCCTCGTCGGTGCGCTGCGCAGTGGCACCCGGCGGTGCCTGGATGACGGCCAGCATCACGCCCTGGTCCTCGGCGGGCAGGAAGCTGCCCGGCAGCCGCAGGAACAGCAGCACGCCGGTGGCCACCAGCACGAGGTACACCGCGACAAACCGCAGCGGCCGCAGCAGGATGTGCCGCACGCTACCCTGGTAGCGATGGGTGATGCGCTCGAACCAGCGGTTGAAGCCGCCCAGGGCGCGGCGTGCGAGCGGTGGTTTTGCCTGCGCCTGCGCATCGTGTGCGGCATGCGGCTTCAGCAGCGTGGCGCACAGCGCCGGCGTCAGCGTCAGCGCCAGCAGCGCCGAGAACGCGATCGACAGGCTCAGCGTCAGCGAGAACTGCCGGTAGATGCCCCCGGTGGAGCCGGGAAAGAACGCCATCGGCACAAACACGGCCACCAGCACCAGCGAGATGCCGATGATCGGCGAGGTGATCTGCCGCATTGCCTTCACGGTGGCCTCGCGCGGCGGCAGGTTCTCCTCGCGCATGATGCGCTCGACGTTCTCGACCACCACGATGGCGTCGTCCACCAGGATGCCGATCGCGATGACCATCGCGAACAGCGACAGCACATTGATCGAGAAGCCTGCGATCCACAGGCCGAGGCAGGCGCCGGCCAGCGCGATGGGCACCACCAGCGACGGGATCAGCGTCGCGCGCCAGCTCTGCAGGAACAGGAACATGACCAGGAAGACCAGTGCCATCGCTTCCAGCAGCGTCTTCACCACCTCCTGCACCGAGATGCGGATGAAGGGCGTGGTGTCATAGGAAACCGTCCAGTCGATGTCCTGCGGAAAGCCGCGCGCCAGCTCCTCCATGCGCTCGATCACGCCGGTGGAGGTGGCGAGCGCATTGGCACCGGTGTTCATCGACACGGCCATGCCGGCCGCAGGCTGGCCATCCACCTCCATGCTGAACAGGTAGCTCTGCGCGCCCAGTTCCACGCGTGCCACATCGCCAAGCCGGACGGTGGATCCGTCCGGATTCGCGCGCAGGATGATGGCGGCGAACTCCGCGGGCGTGTTGAAGCGGTTCTGCGTGAGGATGGTGGCGTTGATCTCGGCGCCTGGCTGGACGGGCTGGTCGCCCAGCGCACCGCCGGCGGACTGGCTGTTCTGCTCGCGCACCGCGGCCAGTGCATCGGCGGGCGACATGCCGAAGCTCGCGAGGCGCTCCGGGTCGAGCCAGATGCGCATCGCGAACTCGGAGGAGAAGCTCTGGATGTCGGCGACGCCGGGCACACGGCGCAGTTCCTGCTCGATGCGGTTCTTCGCGAAATTGCCCAGTTCCAGTCCGCTGGTCGCGCCGCTGCGCGAGGTGAGGCCGACGATCATCAGGAAGCCCGATGTCGCCTTGGTGACGCGCAGGCCCTGGCGGCGCACCTCCTCGGGCAGGCGCTGCTCGACGCTCGAGATCAGGTTCTGCACGCTCATCTGCGCGGTGTCGATGTCGGTGCCAGGGTCGAAAGTCACCGTGATCGAGGCGCCGCCGGTGGCCTGGCTCGAGGCGGTCATGTAGCGGAAGCCCTCGACGCCGGAGAGCTCCTGCTCGATGACCTGCGTGACGTTGCTCTCGACCACCGCCGCGTCGGCGCCCGGATAGGCGGCGCGGATGGTCAGCGACGGCGGCGCGATGTCCGGATACTGCTCCACCGGCAGCGTGCGCAGCGCGATCACGCCCGACAGCAATATGCCCAGCGCGATCACCCAGGCGAAGACCGGCCGGTCGATGAAGAAGCGCGGTGTCACGGCGTGATGGCCGCGACCTTCTGTCCTGGCCGGATCTTCTGCAGGCCGTCCACGACCACGCGCTCGCCTTCAGCAAGGCCGTCGCGCACCGCCCAGAAGCTGCCGTACATCGGGCCCAGCGTCACGCCGCGCTGCTCCACCACGGCGTCCTGCCCCACCACCATCACACTGGCGCCATCCGCCTGCAATGTCACGGCACGCTGCGGGACCAGGATGGCATCGGGTCTCGCGCCGGCCTCGATGTGCACCCGCACGAACTGGCCGGGCAGGAGCACGCGGCCCGGATTCGGAAACTCGGCGCGCAGCGCGCTGGTGCCGGTGGCTGGATCCAGCGACATGTCGAGGAAGTTCAGGTGGCCTTTCTCCGAGTACTCGCGCCCATCGTCGAACTGCAGCGAGACCAGTACGCGATCCAGCTCGGGCAGCACCAGCCGACCCTCGGCAATGTCACGCTGCGCCTTCTGCACCTCGGAACTGGACAGCGAGAAGTTCACGTACACCGGATCCAGCGCCTCGACGGTGGTCATCAACGTGCCGGCGGCCGCGCTGACCAGGGTGCCGACATTGACGCGCGCCCGGCCGGCGCGACCGGCAATCGGCGCCGTGACGGTGGTGTAGCTGCGGCTCAGTTCCGCGCGCTGCACCTGCGCGCGCATCGCGGCCACCTCTGCGTCGGCACTGCGTTCCGCGGCAACGACGCCATCATATTGCTGCCGGCTCACCACGCCGGATTCCACCAGTCCCTCATAGCGCTGGCGCTCCTGGCGGGCATTCGCGGCAGCGGTCTGTGCACGCGACAGCCCGGCACGCGCTGCATCGAGGCTGGCCTGCATGTCGCGCGGATCGATCTGGAACAGCTTCTGTCCTTCCTCGACGTCACTGCCCTCGGTATAGAGCAGCTGCTGGACCACGCCATCCACGCGTGCGCGGACCTCGGCGGTGCGCACGGCCTGCACGCGGCCGGGCAGCGTCACGATGTTCGGCGCATCCTGTCGCGACACGGTGATGACATTGACCGGCGTGGGCGGAAGCTCCGGCGCCCCCGCCGGAGGCGACTCGCCACAGGCAGGCAGCAACAGTGTGCAGGCCAGGAGGGTCAGCGATGCGATTCGCGATCTGCACGCCATGCGGGAAAGCTCTCCTCGCGTGGCCCGGAGGTCGCCGGGCGCGAATGCCGGGTTGGCTGCATCGACCCTGAATGACATCGCGCCGCGCGGCTCCCGGCGGATGATGCCGGAAGCTGTCAGCCGCTTCCGACAGGAAGCCGCCCGCTTCGCCGCGCGCGGGCTCAGCCGTCTGCTGCTGGACCGTCCACGTCGGTGGCCGCCATCGCGCGATTGCGACCGCTGCCCTTGGCTTCATACAGCGCCGCGTCGGCCCGGCGCAGCAGTTGCGCGCCGTCTTCCGGCGCTGTGGGAACCAGCGCGGCGACGCCGATGCTGAGCGTCACGATGCCCTGCGGTGAATCCGCATGCGCGATGGCCTTCCCCATCGCCAGTGCGCGCGTGCGTTCGGCGGCACGCAGTGCGGCGTCGAGATCGGTTCCCGGCAGGATGACCACGAACTCCTCGCCGCCATAGCGCGCGACCAGATCGCTGTCGCGTGCGCCCTGGCGCAGCATCGCCGCGACCGCCACGAGGCACTCATCGCCGGTCTGGTGGCCATAGCGGTCGTTGAACAGCTTGAAGTGGTCCACGTCGATCATCGCCAGCGCCAGCGATGCGCCGCGCGAGGTGGCCTGTGCCACATGCCGCGCCAGCTCGGTGTCGAACTGGCGGCGGTTGGCAAGGCCGGTGAGCGCATCGGTGCGGCTCAGCTGCGTCAGGCGCGCATTGTCGGCATCCAGGTGCTGCGTGCGCTGGGCCACGCGTCGTTCGATGGAATCGGCCAGCAGGGCGTTCTCCAGCGAGGTGGCCATCTGGCCGGCGATCAGCATCACCCCGTCGAGGCGGTGCGCGGAGAACATCGCCTGCGCCCGCCGGTTCTCCAGCAGCAGCATCGCCTTCAGTGTGCCGCGGCTGAGTACCGGCACCACCAGCAGCGAACAGCGCTGCAGGCCGGCGAAATAGGGATCGCGCCGGAAGCGCTCGTCCATCAGCACATCATCGACCACCAGCGGCTCGCGCGTGCGCTGGGCATAGCGGAACGCGGTGGGGGGAAGCAGCTTCTGCTCCACCGCACGGTCGAAAGGCAACTGGCGGCGCTCGCCATCCTCGCCCTTCACGTCGGCGAACCACGTGCGCGACTCCTCGCTCCACAGCGCCAGGCGTACCGAGGTGGCACCGCTCAGCGCGCTGAGCACGGTGGTGACGGCATCGAGCAGCCGGTCCGGATCGGTTTCGGCCTGCAGCTGCTGCGCGGCCTTCAGCATGCCCAGCAGGTCGATCTCGCGGCCGCGCACCGAACCACTGCGATGCGAACCGGGACGCCGCGAGCCGGTCGGCACCGGCGAGCTCTCTTCGGCCAGTGCCGGTGCCATTGCCTCGCACTTGGCCTGCGCGCCCCAGGCGCTGTACTCGGTGCGCGCCCGTGCCAGCAGCAGGTCGCGCATCATCGTCATGCCGTGGGCGTCGCGGCAGCGTGCCGCCTGCTCCAGGATCAGTGCCGCGTGCCATGGCCGGCGGCGTGCCGAGGCCAGGCAAAAGGCCTCGTCATAGTGCTGCGCGGCGTGGCGGAAGTCGTCCTGCAGCCAGGCCATTTCGGCATCAATGAACAGCAGCTGGTGCTGGAAGGTGCCGGGAGAATCCGCCGCGCGCGCGGCCATCCATTCCCGCTCGTGCATCAGTTCGCGCAGCAGGCGGGCGCGTTCGGCCGGCTGCGCGGCGCGTGCCCGATGCGCCAGTGCCAGCGCATCGAGCAGGTGCCCGGTGGCACGCAAGTAGGTGGCTTCGGTGTATTGCAGCAGCGGGCTTGCGGCCGCCATCTGCGCGATGAAGTCGTCGGTCTCGCCGGCAAGAAGCGCCGCCAGCGCGCGCGTCAGGCGGAAATTCACCAGCCCCACCGGATTGGCGGCAAGTTCGGCGATGTGCGCGGTCTCGTCGAAGACATCGTCGGTGAAGCTGCCCAGCGCATGGGTCGCGCCGCGCAGGCTGCGCGCCAGCTGCCGATAGGCGATGAAGGTGGCTGCGGCCTGCTCGTTGCCCACCCGTCGCGAGGCATCCACCGCGGCGCTGGCGGCGGCATCCAGCTCATCGACGGTGGCAGCGCAGTCGATCAGGTTCTTCAGCACGCTGTAGTACGCGCCATGGCCGAAATGCAGTTCGCCGGAGCGCAGCAGGATCTCCTGGGCATTGCGCGCCTCGGCCACGCCATGTTCCAGCGGATGCAGCCAGTGGGCGGCGCTGAGCGCATAGGTGAAATGCGCCTGCGCGCCATCCAGTTCATAGTTGCGCGCCGCGGCCACGTCGAGCACGCGGCGCACGATGTCATGGCCGCCGCGATAGTCGTCGCGCCAGGCGATGGTGACGAATGCACTGTGGCTGAGCGGACCGATCAATGCCGCCGAAGCACCCTTCTCGCGCCACAGCCGAGCCGCGCTGATGATCATCCACGCCATCACCTGCTGGTCGCTGTAGAAGCCGGCCGGAATGCTGCGGTTGAGTGTGCGGGCAATCGCCAGCGCGCGCTGGTCGCGGCACTCCGGCAGGGCGAGGTCCGCGGCGCCGGTCTCCTCCTGCCATGCATACAGTTCAGCCAGGCCCTGCTCGATCGCGGCGTTCATTGACTTGGATGTGTCCGGCACGGCCAGCCCCAGGTCGCCCAGCAGTTCCATGGCCAGCGCGACCGCATCGCGCGGCCGGTCCCGCTGGGTGAGGCTTGCGATCTGCGTCCACGTGGGTGCGGCCAGCTGCAGCGGATCGGTGGCAGCGGCGAGGATGCGCTCATAGACCGCATCGGCCTCGGCGAGGCGCCCGAGGCCATACAGCGCGGCATGGTGATCGGCCAGCAGCGGCAGGCGCAGGTCGCGGCAGGCTTCCGACTGTGCCAGCGCGGCATGGCGTTCGAGCAGCGCAAGCGCCCCGCGCGCGTAACGCTCGATCTGCGTCCAGTTGACGGCCAGCCGCGACTGCGCGGCGGCGGAGCGGAACAGCGTGATGACCGCGGCGCACTCGGCCGGATCTTCCAGCATCGATGCCACCTGCAGGTAGACCTCGGCGGCGACACCGGCATGTTCGGCCGCTGCGGCCAGGCGCTGCGCGACGACGCGTTGCAGTCCGGAACGGGTTGTCGCATCAAGGCGCGCCACCACCGCCTGCAGCACGCGATCGTGCCGGAACTGCAGCGCTTCCTGGCTGCGGTCGCGGATCAGCAGTCCCTCCTGCAGCGCCGGCGCCAGCAGTTCGGCAAGGCGGCCCGCGTCGCGTCCGGTGGCCACCGCAAGGCGTTTCAGCGGCACCATCCCGCCCATGCAGGCCATGCTGTCCAGCAGTTCCATCGTCACTGCCGGGATGCCTTCCAGACGGCGCGCCACCAGCGCCTCCACATTGCGGCCCTCCAGGTGCTGGTGGATGCGCGTGGCATCCCATTGCCAGCCGCCCGGCTGCAGGTGCAGCACGCCATCGCGCCGCAGGGAATCGACCAGCTCGAGGGTGTCGAAGGGATTGCCGCCGGTCAGCGGCCGGACAGCGGTGGCCAGAGCGCGTGCATCGTCATCGCCCAGGCGCAGGCATTCACCGAGCATGCCGGCCAGAGCGGGTGGCGGCAGGTTCTCCAGGTGCAGCCGGCGCGGCGCAAAGCCCAGCCGTTCCCAGCGCCCGATCAAGGTGTGCAGCGGGTGGCTCGCATCCACTTCGTTGTGGCGGAAGGAACCCAGCACCAGCACGCCGCGCATGTCCTCGTCGAGGTGCACGGCATCAAGCATGTCCAGCGCGGCGCGCGGCGCCCATTGCAAGTCATCGATCACCAGCACGACCGGACGGCCCGGAACAGCAAGCGTGCGCAGCAGCAGCTGCGTGATCTGCTGCAGGCTGCTGCGGCTGTGATTGGTATCGGCCAGCGCGGCATCGGCGGGCACGCCCAGCAGGTGCGCCAGTTCCGGCAGCATCGCCGCGGCCAGCGTCGCATTCACGCCCAACGCGCGGCGCAGGCCGGTGCGCAGTGTCGCAAGCTGCTCCTCGGGCTCGGCCAGCAGCAGTCGCAGCACAGCGCGCAGTGCCTGGCGCACGCCGTCGGCTTCGCCATCCTGCTGGATGGCGTCGAACTTGCCGGCGGCGAACAGCCCGCCGGCCGGCGTCACCCAGGCGCGTGCCTCATCCAGCAGTGCGCTCTTGCCGACGCCGGGCGCGCCACTGACCAGCACCATGCCGCAGGCGCCGTGCGCGACCTCGTCGAACGTGCGGCGCAGCGTGGCCAGTTCCGTGTCGCGCCCACGCAGTCGCGACGGCGGCCGCAGCCGCGGCGGGAAGTCGCGCTCGCCGAGCTCGAATCCACTGGTATCGCCGGCCGCCAGCTGTTGCTGGGCGCGTGCCAGGTCGAAGACCAGGCCGTCGGCGCTCTGGTAGCGCGCGTCCGGTTCCTTCTCGAGCAGGCGCAGGATGATCCGCGACAGGTCGCGCGGCACGCGCGCATCGATGCTGTCCGGCGGTGCCGGCGCGCGCGCCAGGTGATCGTGCACCAGCTGCAGCGGATCATCGCCCTCGAACGGCGGCCTGCCGGTGGCAGCCACATACAGGGTGGCGCCGAGGGAATACAGGTCCGAGCGCCAGTCGAGCAGCCGGCCGGTGCGTCCGGTCTGTTCCGGCGCCATGTAGGGCAGCGTGCCGGTGAGCTCGCTCAGGTGCGAGAACGCCAGGCGCTCCTCGGCAAAGGTGCTGGCGAGGTCGAAGTCGATCAGGAAGACCTGCGAGGGATCCTCACCGACCACCACGTTGGCGGGGTTGATGTCCTTGTGGATGATGCCGCGGCGGTGCACCTCGGTGAGCACGCGCGCAAGTCCCAGGCCCAGCGCCAGCACCTCGGCCGGTTCCAGCCGGCGTGCGGCGAGCAGGCGCGAGAGTGCGGCTCCGCTGGCATCAGGAAACACCAGTACATTCGCCGGCGCGCCTTCGAGCTGCGGCTGCAGGATGCCCGCCGCGCCCTGCAGGCGCGCCAGCATCGCCTTTTCGAGGCGCAGGCGTTCCGCCGCACCCGGGCCGAGCGGCTGCTTGTGAATCGTCCAGCCCGCCGCGGCGCGAACCCTCAGTACGCGCGTCCGTGCGGTCTGGTACAGCGTTTCGGCGGGTTCGTCGGACGCTTCGATCCGGTTGTCATAGACGGTCGAACCCATTCGGCGATGGTCGCCATATGTCGGATGACATGTCGCCGAATGGCTCTCATTCCAGCGCCATCGCTGGTGCGCCGGTGGCGGGTCAACGGTGCGATGTGACGACGGTCTCAGTCGCCACCTGCCGCAGGATAGCGGCCGGTGTCAGGCCGCCAGCCGTGCCTGCAGGTATTCCTCGTAGCCGCCGCGGAAGTCGACGATGCGGCCGCCGGGCTGCATCTCGATGATGCGGGTGGCAAGGCCGGAGACGAATTCGCGGTCGTGCGACACGAACACCAGCGTGCCGGGGTACTTCTCGAGTGCGATCTGCAGCGACTCGATGGTCTCCATGTCCATGTGGTTGGTGGGCTCGTCCATCAGCAGCACATTCGGCCGCGTGAGGATCAGCTTGCCGTAGATCATGCGGCCCTTTTCGCCGCCGGAAAGCACCTTCACCGACTTGCGTGCCTCATCGCCCGAGAACAGCAGGCGTCCCAGGGTGCCGCGCACCAGCTGGTCGTCATCGCCCTTGCCGGTCCACTGCGACATCCATGTGAAGAGGTCGAGTGCTTCGGCGAACTCGGCCTGCGGGTCCTGCGGCATGTAACCCGGATCGGCATTCTCCACCCACTCCAGCTCGCCGGCATCCGGCGGAAGGCGGCCGGCCAGCACCTGCATCAGCGTGGTCTTGCCGATGCCGTTGGGACCGATGATGGCCACGCGCTCGCCGGCATCGACCTTGAACGTGATGTCGTGCAGCACATCGCTGTCGGTGCCCGGATAGCGGAACGACAGCGCCTCGATATTGAACACGCCGCGATGCAGCTTCTTCGCCTGGTCGAAGCGGATGAACGGGCTCTGCCGCGAGGAGGGACGCATTTCCTCGATCTTGATCTTCTCCAGCAGCTTCTTGCGCGAGGTGGCCTGGCGCGCCTTCGAGGCATTGGCCGAGAAGCGCCGCACGAATTCCTGCAGGTCGGCGATGCGCTCCTTGGCCTTCGCGTTGGAGGCTTCCACGCGCTGGCGCGCCTGCATCGAGGCGAGCATGAAGTCGTCGTAGTTGCCCGGATAGATTTTCAGCTGCTGGTAGTCGAGGTCGGCGATGTGGGTGCAGACCTGGTTCAGGAAATGCCGGTCGTGGCTGATGATGATCATCGTGGCCTGGTAGTCGTTCAGCACGTTCTCCAGCCAGCGGATCGAATCGATGTCGAGGTTGTTGGTGGGCTCGTCGAGCAGCAGCACGTCCGGCCGCGAGAACAGCGCCTGCGCCAGCAGCACGCGCAGCTTCAGGCCCGGCGGAATCCCGCGCATCTGCTGGTCGTGCAGTTCCTTCGGGATGCCGGCATCGATCAGCACGTCGCCGGCGCGCGCCTCGGCGTCATAGCCGCCATATTCGGCAAAGCGGCCTTCCAGCTCCGCGGCGCGCATGAAGTCCTCGTCGGTGGCTTCCGCATCGGCATAGATGCGGTCGCGTTCCACCATGGCCGCCCACATCTCGCGGTGGCCCTGCATGACCACGTCGAGCACGCGCTCGTCCTCGTAGCCGAACTGGTTCTGGTTCAGCTTGCCCATGCGCAGGCCCGGCTGCAGCACCACCTCGCCGGTGGAAGGTTCCAGCTCGCCGCCCAGCACCTTCATCAGCGTGGATTTGCCGCAGCCGTTGGCGCCGATCAGGCCATAGCGGTTGCCGTCGGCGAACTTGACCGTGACGTGCTCGAACAGGGGCTTGGCCCCGAACTGGACGGAGACATTCTGCGTGGAAAGCATGGGGATCCTGCACCCGCAGCGGGGCGCGGCAATTCAAGGGGGGGAAGCGCACAGCTTACCACCGGCCGGCCGCGATGTCGCCCGGCTCACCCCGCTTGGGCCTGCTCGCTGGCCTGCCGCAGGCTTTCCAGATGATCCAGCCAGTCCGGCTCGACGCAGTTGTAGTCGAGCATGCGGCCGTTCTGGATCTCGGTGTATTCGCGTTCGAGCGTCGGCGGTTCGGTATAGAACGCCGGGTCGTGGATGGTGACCTCGACCTTCAGGCGGCGCAGGCCATCGCGCGTGACTGGCGTATAGCGTTCGATGATGCGCGCATCAGCGCTGTGCGCGGTGGGCTGGTCGACGCTCTCCACGAGGCCCGTGGTCTCGACCACCAGCGTGTCGCCTTCCCAGTGACCCCAGGACATGCCGCCGCGGCTGGGCAGGACATCGGCCGGATCGATCTCCCGGCCATCGAGGAACACGCGGCGCACCTCGTTGTGCGTCTCGTAGATGATGGTCAGCTGCTCGGGGCGCTGGATGAACTCCACCGGATAGCCACCGCCCAGGAACACCGCCAGCGGCATGCCATGCGGCACGCAGTGCGCACCGGGCGTATCTCCGGTGGGATCGACCAGCGCGTGGTATTCGGCCAGCTTGCCGCGCGCCAGTGGCGTGAACGGTGCGGTGCTCCCGAAATCGCCGACGCCATTGAGTGCGGCGCCGGCGCGGCCCTGCGGGTCCAGCGTCCAGATGCCCGACAGGTCAGGCACATCAGGGGCGGACTGGCCGCCGCAGGCGGCCAGCATCAGTGGTGCGGCAAGCGCCACCAGGCACAGTCGAAGCATGTTCCCTCCGTTGCGCGGGCGTTCTGCGTGGCCCGTTGCGCCCGCGAATCTACTACGGCGGGGAAGCGGGCGTCATCGCAATGCCTCATCCCAGCGCCGGCAGCCATGGGCCGTCGAGCCAGAGCGCGCGCGCCGTCCATGCCGATACCAGGCACAGCAGCGCCGTCAGCGGCACGCCGATGCGCAGGAAGTCGCCGAAGGTATAGCGTCCGGGATGCAGGATCAGCAGGTTGCCGTGGTGGCCGATCGGCGTCAGGAACGAGGCCACCGCACCCAACGCCACACAGACCACGAACGGTGCCGGTGGCAGTCCCAGCGCGGTGGCCAATGCGATGGCGATGGGGCCGATCAGCACGGTGGTGGCCGCGTCGGAGAGGATCTGCGTCAGCAGCGCGCCGGCCATGAACATTGCCGCCAGCAGCGCCAGCGCGCTCCAGCCCTCGGTGAGCACGCCGAACTGTGTGGCGAAAAGGCCGGCCACGCCGGTGGATTCCATTGCCGTGCCCAGCGGCACCACGCCGGCGATCATCACGAAGATGCGCACGTCGATCTCGCGGTAGCCCTGTTCGATGCTGACGCAGCCGGCCAGCACCATGGCCACCGCACCGGCGAGGAAGATCATCTGCGGGGGTGCGACATCCAGTGCGGCCAGCGCCACCACGCCCACCATGATGGCGATGGCAATGCGCGCGCGGTGGCGCCAGCGCTGCTTGGCCTCGAATGGCACCATCATCAGGAAGCCGGAGTGCTGCGCCAGCATGCGCAGCCGTTCCGGCTTGCCGGAGATCACCAGCACGTCGCCTTCCTCGAGGCGCACCGCAGACAGCTCCTTCACGATGAAGGCCTCGCGGCGCCACAGGCCCACAACCACGACACCCAGCGTGCGGAAGAAATCGATGTCGCCGATGCTGTGGCCGGCGAACTCCGAGCGCGGCCCCACCACCACCTGCACCAGCTCGCCGGTGCTGGCCCCGGCATCGCCCTTCTCGCCGTACTTGGCGATGGCATTGAGTGTGAGGCCCGGCTCTTCCTTGATGGACCGCAGTTCCTCCGGCGAGGCGCGCACCAGCAGCACATCGCCAGCAGCCAGCGGCGAATCGCGCGGCGTCACGCGCACGCCATTGCGCAGGCGGTCCACCACCAGCAGGTCCTCGGTGTTGGCCTCGCAGAACTCCGACAGCGTCTTGCCGATCCAGGGAGAGTTATCCTTGACCAGCAGCTCGGTGTAGTACTTCTCCAGCCGCAGGTAGTCCTGTTCCGGCGTGCCGGTGCGGCGCGGAATCAGCCAGCGCATCAGCAGCAGGCACAGGATGCCGCTCACCACCAGCGCAACGCCGATCGGCGAGATCTCGAAGATGCCCAGTCCCGTGCCGGTCTGCCGGCGCAGCATGTCACCGGCCAGCAGGAAGGCTGGCGCGCTGAACAGCGTCAGCGTGGTGCCCAGCGATGCAGCCAGGGACATCGGCATCAGCAGGCGCGAGGCGGGGATCTGGTAGTCGCGCGCGAAGCGCATCACGATCGGCAGCATCATCGCCGTCACCATCAGGTGGTGCGAGAACGCAGCCAGCAGCGCCACCGACGGCATCAGCACCAGGATGGCGCGGATCTCGCTGCCGCCGGCCGCGGTGCTGATCCAGTGGCCGATGCGGTCGGTCACGCCGGTGGCCGACAGCGCCGCGGCCATCACGAACACCGATGCCACGATGATGGCCGGCTCGCTGATGAACCCGGCCAGCGCTTCACGCGGCTCCAGCAGGCCGGTGAAGGTCAGCGCCAGCACCACCAGCAGCGCGGTCACGTCGATGCGCGGACGGCCGCGGATGAAAAGCACCAGCGCGGTGGTGACGATGACGAGGAAAATCGTCTGGCGCAGGTCCAGGCCAGCCGATGTCAGGATGCCGTCCAGTTGTGGTCTCCCATGCTCGTCATCAAGTCTAGGTGGCCGCGCATGCGGCGGCCATGGTGGGCAGGAAAGGATCGCGTAGGACGGCGGTGACGCGCCATCCCGGCCTGGCGGCGCCTGCCTACTTCAGTGCGGGGGTCTCGATCGATGTCACCGCCTGATCCTGCAGGCGGATGCTGCCGGCGAGAAATGCACCCGGCCCCAGCTCCAGCGCATAGAAAAGGATGTGCGCGTCGCCCTCGCTGCGGATCGAGGTCGGCGGGCCCAGTTCGCCGATGACTTCAAGCTCGCTCATGCCCACCTTCAGGCGCTGCCAGCGACCCGCATCGACCCAGCGGGCCATAACGGCCGACGCCTGCGGCGGCGCGGCGGTCCGCGCACTGCCCGGTGCGGGCAGCGGGGCAGTGGCGACCGTTGTCGCGGCACGATGGACCTCGTTGCGAAGCTGGTTCACCAGCTGCGTCAGCGTCACCACCTCGCGCTGCAGCTGGCGCACCTCCTGGTCCAGCCGCGAAATCCGGGCGCTTTCCTGCGCGGCGGCCAGCAGCGGAAATGCGAACAGCACCACCCCGATCGATTGCAGGCGTGACATGGGCTTCTCTCCAATGGCCGACCGAGCATAGCCCTGCAAGCCCGCATTTTCGATCGGCGGGCGCCGATTGCGATGGTTGTTCCGCCCCGTGATGGAAAACACCACGGGCCCTGACTATTCTGGCCGCCGGATTTCGAACGCCAGGCCGCCCATGGCGGCATTCCAGGGATCAGACGGGGAAACCAATGCCAAAGCCAATGCAGACGCCATTGCATCGCTTCACCTACACGAAACTCACCAGGGCGCAGATCGGTGAGAAGCTGCGCGCCACCGAAGCCGGCCCGACCAGCGCCTCGCCGTTCTCGAATGTGCTGGGTGGCAAGACGCTGAAGATCGTCACGAAGGATGGTCCCGTGCTCGAATACCGCTTCGGCACCGACCGGCGCCTGACGCTCACCGAGAACGGCGGCCGCCCGGTCTCGGCCGGGTATGGCGAGCTGACGCTGAACCAGATCGTGTTCTTCTCGCACATGATCCCGGCCCAGCAGAAGGGCTACAACGTGTTCATCGACCAGGGCACCAACCTGGCCACGGTGTTCGAGGTGTGGTTCTCCAGCGGCATCAAGCAGAACGCGGGCCAGCCGAACGAGTTCACGCTCGATGACCGCGAAGTGCAGCGGCAGATCTATTTCGGCCATGTCGACAACGGCCAGCCCGCGCCGGAAAACCTGCATCACTACACCAACCGCATCGCCGGCAAGGGTCTTTACTGGAAGCAGGACACGGGCATCGAGACCATCGAGCTGTATGCCTCGGTGGCGAACACCAATTTCGTCGAGCTGACCCGCCACGCCGACAATCTCAGCTGGGTGGCGCCCTCGGACTATGTGCTGATCGACGATCGCACCTTTGCCTACAACCGCACCGAGTGCGAGTTCTCCGGCATCCACACCTGCTTCGTGGCCGACCTCTATGAAGTGAAACAGGCAGGCGTGCGGCTGGGCTTCAACGAGCGCGACGAGCTCGAGTACTACATGTTCCGCGGCGATGGCCGGGTGGTCGGCCAGCTGGCCTACCTCGAGCCGTTCGACGAGCACGGCAAGGTGCCGCTGTTCGCCGCCAATGCCGGTGACCAGCCGCCGGCGAAGGGCGCGCGCGTGGCCTATCGCCCGGTGCGCAGCTTCACGCACATGACCGATGAAGAGGTGCACCAGGCGGCCCTGCAGCGCACCTCTGCATTCGGCAACACCGGCGCGGCCGATGTGGCCCCGCAGGTGGCCGCCACGGGCCACAACATGCCCTTCTCCGACATCCTTGTCGGCAAGACCTTCACCGTGCGCCTCGATCATGGCGGGCCGGTGCGCGACTATCGCGTCAACGACAAGTTCCGGCTGCAGTTCCGCGACCATCGCGACAATGTCTGGCACGAGGTGGACTACCGCGCCTATGAGGGCGACACCGACCTTGCCTGGTTCGCGCACATGATTCCCGACAGCAAGCCGCGCGCCAGCGTGCAGGTAGCGGTGGACTTCACCAATGGCCTGGTGACCAGCATCGAGTCGCACATGGGCACGCCCTACTATGGCAACGAGACCACCTATCGCGCGCTGTTCGGCGTGATCGAGATGGAGGGCATAGAGGCGCCGCTGTACATGCGCCACGCGCACACCGATGAACTGGTGGGGCATGCGTTCTCGTGGACCTACTCAGACCAGATGACCTCGATGCACCTGTATGCCGCACCGAACTCTATGTCGTGGACCATCTTCACGGCCAACCAGACCATGGGATCGCAGTGGTGCTCGCCCTGCATCTACGTGAAGGTGCGGCCGGGGGTGTACCTGTTCTGCCAGAACGAGGAAGCCTGCAATGGCGCGCAGATGGTGGAGCTCCTGAACACCAACATCTCGCATGACTGCGGCTTCAGCTTCAATGGCGGCGCACGCGGCGTGAATCTCGGTGTGGTCGGCGGCATCGGCCGGCACATCGGCAAGTTCGACATTGCCCGTTTCTACGGGCCGCGCAGGCGGGAGGCATGATGAGGATCCTTGATGTCATCCGGCGTGGCCGCGAGGCCTCGACCGATACGGCGCGTCGCGCCTTCATGTGGAAGCTCGGCGCGGGAGCCACCGGCGCCATCGCGTCCGTGGCCGTGACGGCAGGGCCCGCCACCGCCATCGCGACCGACGATCCGGCGCTGCGCGCCGCGCTGCTCGAAGAGGAGAAGTCGCTGCGCATGTTGCACCGGCAATTCCAGCAGGCCGTCGACGAGGGCCGGCATGAGGCGGTCATCGGCCTGTTCGCCCGGGAGGCGCAGGTGATCTTCAATGGCGGCGTCTTCGCGCGTCGCGACCATGGCGTGAGGCGGCTGTTCTCGGAATACCTGCCCGCGCGCAAGGCCGGGCGCAGCATGCAGGCGGCGCCGGGCTTCGGCATTGCGCCCGAGGCGCAGCAGGAGCGCATCGACGTGGCGCCCGATCGCCGTTCCGCGCAGGCGGTGTTCCCCTATTCCATCCAGGCCGGCATGCCGCTGGAAACCGGGAACTCGCTGGCCAGCATGGCGCGGCTGCAGGGCGAGGGCGTGCACACATGGTGGGAAGGCGGCCAGTACCGCATCGACTACCTGCGTGATGCCGCCGGGTCCTGGAAGATCAGCCGTCTGGAGTACCACACGCTGTCGCGCGCCGATTACCGGCCGGGCCGCTCGTATGCGCGGCCCATCACGGTCGCACCGCTGGCCAGGCGCTTTCCGGACGATCCGCAGGGGCCAGATCGCCTCGTGTGACTCAAAAGACCCGGCGCAATGCCGGGTCTTCTCGTGAAGGCATCGCGACGCTGCCGCCGTCGAAGACATAGCTCTCGCGCAGGTCCAGCCACCGGCCCGGTACGCAGCAACCCATCGGGATGGACGCTGACCCGTCGCGCAGGCGAGCATTCCCGCATCGTGTTGACCGACCTTGCACCTGGCCTGGGAAGCGGGCCCATGCTCGCGCTGATCGCGCTGAGCTTCCTCACCTCGCTGACCACCGCGACCTTCTCGCTGGGTGGCGGCTCGCTGCTGATCGTGGCGATGACCTTGCTGCTGCCGCCGGGCGTGGTGGTGCCGGTGCATGGCTGCGTGCAGCTGGGCAGCAATGCCGGGCGCGCGGCGGTGATGCGCGACTTCATCCAGTGGCCGATCATCCTGTGGGTCACGCTGGGCGCCGTCATCGGCTCCGTGGCTGGCGGCCTGTTCGCAAACCTGCTGCCGGACCGCTGGTTCGCGGCCGCCATCGGCCTGTTCGTGCTGGTCACCACCTGGCTGCCGCAGCCGAAGGTCATCGCCCGCAGCCGCGCCGTGCAGTTCGTCGGCGGCGTTGTCGTGTCGGCGATCGGCATGGTGGTCGGCGCCGCGGGCCCGCTGCTGGCGGCCTTCGTGCGCGGCATCCCCGACCGCCGCGAACTGGTGGCCACGCATGCCTTGCTGAATGCCTTCCAGCACCTGTTCAAGGTCATCGTCTTCGTGGCGATGGGGTTCGCGTTTGCGCAATACCTGCCGCTGATCCTGCTGATGGTGCTGGCCGGGTTCGCCGGTACATGGATCGGCAGCCACATGCTCACGCGCGTGCCCGAGCCGGTATTCCGCTTCGCCTTCCGCATCCTGCTGAGCCTGGTGGCCGTGGAACTGCTGCGCCGGGCGCTGTTTCCGGGGTCGTGAAGCGGTCAGGGGTCCCCGCCCACCGCCGACCGGGCGGCCCTGCCGCGCTGGCAGTACCATCGGCTGATGGAGGGCCGGAATGACGCCGGCCGCCCGCCGCCGCCAACCGGGGATTCCCATGAAGAAGTCGATGCTGGCCGTGATGCTGCTCGTGGTCGCGCCACTGGCCGCGGCCGATGCGGACGAGGACCTGTTCGGCGCCGCCGCACGCGGCGACATGGTGCTGCTGGAGCGCGCCATCGAAGCCGGCGCCACGCCCGATGTGCGCGGTGAAGAGGACATCACGCCGCTGATGCTGGCCGCCGAGCGCGGCCATGCCGGCGTGGTGCGCGCACTGCTCGCCGCGGGTGCCGATGTGCACTCCGAACGCGCCAGCGGCATCACCTCGCTGATGCACGCCGCCGCCAGCGGCGATGCAGGACTGGTGCAGCTGCTGCTCGATGCCGGCGCCAGGGTGAATGCGCGCGCCGACCCCAATGGCATCACCGCGCTGCGCGTCGCCGTGGCCACCGGGTCGCTGGAGGTGGCGCGCCAGCTGCTGGCCGCGGGTGCCGACCGCAATGACGAGGATGCAAGCGGCGCCCGGCTGCTGTTCACCGCCGCCGGCGCCGGTTCCGTGCCGCTGCTGCAGCTGCTGCTGACGCCGGAAGAAGACGTGGACCACCGCCGCGCCGAGGGTGGCCACACTGCGCTCGATGTGGCGCTGGAGCGCCATCGCTGGGCCGCGGCGCAGTTCCTGCTCGAGAATGGCGCAACGCTGGCCGCATCGGTCACCGGCAAGGATGGCGTGCTGCGCAAGCTGCTGGAGCTGGAGCCGGTGCTGCAGCCGAACCGTTCCAACTCGCTGGTGCAGGCCGTGGAGATGCCCAGCGCCGAGCTGTTCCGCGCGGTGCTGGCGCAGGGCGCCACCACCACGTTCCGCGACGAGAAGGGCAACACGCTGCTGATGCTGGCGGCGCTGCGCCATCACGTCACCGGCATCGAGGCGCTGCTGGCCGCCGGTGCCGATGTGCATGCACGCAATGCCGAGGGCGACACCGCGCTGTCGATCGCATCGGGCAAGAGCGAGTACGAGCTGATCGTGGCCGGCATCGGCATGGCGCTGGGCCAGGACCGCGATTCCCTGATGCGGGTGGTGTTCCGGCCGGCCGCGAAGAGTCATGAATCGCCATCCACGGCGCGGCGGCTGCACATCGCGAACCTGCTGCTGGCGGCGCGCGCCGATCCGAATGCCGCCGACGGCGGCGGCAATACGCCGCTGATGGAGGCCACGCGCACCGGCGATGCGGAGCTGGTGGCGATGCTGATCGGGGCCGGTGCCGGCGTGAATGCGCGCAACCGCCATGGCAGCGCACCGGTGCTGATGGCCGCGCAGTTCGGCCTGCAGGAAATCGCCTCGACACTGCTGGCCGCGCGCGCCGACCTGAACGTGCGCGACGCCGAGGGCAAGAGCGCAGTCGAGCTGGCCCGCGCCAGCGGACACGACGGCCTGGCGCAGCTGCTGGAGCGCGCCGGCCGGCCGTGACCGGCTATTCGGTGAACCGGGCGGGGCGGTGCCGGAAGCCGAAGCGCCGCACCTGCCGGCGGCTGCAAGAACCAGCACCCCTGCAGTCATCCCGGCGGCGTCCACTTCGGTCACGCTAGGCCAGTAACCGCAACCCGGCTGAACAGGGCAGGACATGAACAGGCACCACCGTTTCCGGCCTCTGGTTTTCCTCTGCGTCGCGCTGTCCGGCGTGCTGCTGGCCGCGCCGGCCGCACCGGCCGCGCAGGCCGCCACAGATGCCAGCGCACTGGATGAACTGGCCCGCGACACCGAACGCGCCGAGGCCATCCGCGCGGTGAAGAAGCTGCAGCACGCCTATTCGCACTATGCGCAATACGGCCTGTGGAATGACCTGGGCGAGCTGTTCGCCCGCGATGGCGAGTGGATCTGGGGCGACAACCGCCTCCAGGGTCCGGCGGCCATCTCCGCCCACCACATGCAGGCCATCGGCGCCGGTCGCGCCGGTCGCGCCGGACTGCCGGGCGGTGTCATGAACAGCCTGTTCGTCGACGTGCCGCTGGTGAACCTGTCGGTGGATGGCCAGCGCGCGCAGGCGCGCTGGTACGGCATCCACATGCTGGGTGGAGGCGCGGATGCGCGCTGGGAAAGCGGCACCTACCAGAACGATTATGTGCTCGAGGATGGCGTGTGGAAGATCGCGCGCCTGCACTTCCATCCGCAGTTCGGCGGACCCTATGAAGATGGCTGGCGCAGCTTCGCCAGTCCGCTGCCGCGCGTGCCCTATCACTTCCGTTCCGAGGCCGAGGCGGGCACACCGATTCCTCCGCCGGTGGGTCCTGCGCCGCGCACGCGCGCCACGCTGGCCAGCCTCGAGCAGCGCATCGATGCGCTCAATGCCGAGGACGCAGCGCGCAACCTGCAGAATGCCTATGGCTACTACATCGATCGCAAGATGTGGGATGACGTCACCGACCTGTTCACCGCAGATGGCGTACTCGAGATCGGTGGCATCGGCCTGTATGACGGTCCCCGGAACATCCGCCGCGCGCTCGAGCGCCATGGACCGGCGGGCCTGAAGGAAGGCCAGCTGCACGACCATCCGCTGTTCGACACCTCGATCGAGATCACGCCCGACGGCATGGAGGCGCAGGTCCGCGGCCTCGAACTCGGCATGCTCGGCGACTACGGCAGCGGCAGCGCACACTGGACGGTGAGCGTGTTCATGAACCGCTTCGTGAAGCAGGATGGCATCTGGAAGATCCGCGAGATGCGCGTCTTCCCGCTGCTGAAGACCGACTTCTACCAGGGCTGGGGCAGGAGCCGCATCGTCGATCCGGCACCGGCACAGCGTTTCGCACCGGATCGTCCGCTGCCGGCCGCAGACGCCGGCGCGGACGTGATTCCGGCCTTCCTGCCGCATCCGGTCACCGGCCGCGACGCGCGCTATCCGCGCGGCGCAAAGGTCGCGGCGAGGTCCCGGCTGCTGCCGAAGCCGGCCGCTGCGGCACAGCCGGCGCCATCCGGCGACATCGCGGCGCGCATCGCCGAGGCCCGCCGCAAGCTGGCACTGTCCACCGCATGGGATGGCGCGGCCAACATCACCGCCGCCTACACGCACTACATCGATGACAGCCAGTGGACCAGCATGGGCGCCATCTTCGCGCGCAACGGCAACAAGCAGGTGCCGTTCAATGGCTACTACATCGGCCCGGAACGCATCGCGCATCGTCCCGGTGCACGTCCGGCCCCGAATGGAAACAACCCCGGCAACGGCGGCTGGCACTGGCTGATGCAGCCGGTGATCCATGCGGCGCCGGATGGACGCTCGGCGAAGATGCGCAGCCGGCTGTTCCATCCGCTGCCCACGGCCAGCGGCGGCATGATGGAAGGCGGCATGTATCCGAACAACCAGGCCGTCATCGAGGATGGCGTGTGGAAGCTGTGGACCATCACCATCGACGAGCCCTACTTCACCGGCCGCTGGCCCACCGGCTGGGCGCGTCCGGCGCCGCCGCGCACGCCGCCTGCTGCGGCACGGCCACCGGCGGGAGCGTCAGCTGCGCAGGGCGCCGCTGCGGGCGCCGGCGCGGCGGCTGCGTCCACACGCCCGGCTGCACCGCTGCTGCCCGGCAACATCCTCTATCCGCCCAACATTCCCAATGCCGTGCTGGGCCGGCGCATGGAAGGCTTCGTCGGCGGCACGGGCGAGACCGTGCGCTGGCCGGGCCTGCTGCCGATGTGGTTCCACTACCGGAACCCGGTCAGCGGTCGCGAGCCTGAGCGTTACTGGCCGAACTGCGCCACCTGCGAGCACGCGCCGGGCACCAGCATGGATCGCTATGGCTACCTGCTGCCGGAAACCTGATCCACAACGGCCGCGCCCGTCGGACGCGGCCTGCATGGCGGCGGCCACGATTCTGGTTTTCCCGGCGGGCCGCGCCTGCGACGGTGTGCCGACAGCATCGAGGAAGCCATGATGATCGAAGACATCGGACCGAAGCCCCAGTCGTTCGACCTGGAACAGGCCACCATCGACAACCGCAACTACCGCACGGTCACGTGGAGCGGCAAGTTCATGCAGCTGACGCTGATGTCGATCGCGCCGGGCAAGGACATCGGCCTCGAGAAGCATGGCGACACCGACCAGTTCCTGCGGCTGGACGCCGGCCGTGGCCGCGTGCAGATGGGTCCGTCGAAGGACAACCTGCCTTTCGATCGCGAGGTGTCGGATGGATGGTGCGTGCTGGTGCCCGCCGGCACCTGGCACAACATCACCAACATCGGTGACGAACCGATGCAGGTCTACACCATCTATGCGCCGGCGCATCACAAGCCGGGCAAGATCCACCGCACGGCCGAAGACGACCATGCGGACCGGGACGACGAGCCGGCCGAGTGGTCGGTGCAGCCCAAAGGCGCGAAGCCCGACGAGCACGCCTGAGTCGCGTCTGGCCAGCACCGGCGCTGCGCGCTAGCCTTCGTACAGCAACGGGGGGTAGCGAATGCCGACACGACGCGATTTCCACCGGCTCTCGATCGCCGCGGCGGTGGCAGGGCTTCCAGCAGCCGCAGCGGCGCAAAGTGCACCGCCGGCTGCGCTGGCTGCGCCCCGGCGTGCCGAGGAGGCGCCCACCATCCGGCCGGAAGTGCTCGGCACGCGGGCCATGGTCGCTGCGGGCACCAGCCTCAGCGTGCAGGCCGGCACGCGCATCCTCGCCGCCGGCGGCAATGCCTTCGACGCCGGCGTCGCCGCGGTCCTTGCCGCGGCGGTCAACGAGATCTCGCATTTCGGTCTGGGCGGAGAGGCACCGGCCATCGTCTTCCAGGCCGGCAATGGCAAGGTCACCGTGGTCAGCGGGCAGGGCCCGGCGCCGGGCGCCGCGCGGCCCGCACACTTCGCTGCGGCCGGCGTGGTCCCGGGCAATGGTCCCAATGGCGGCACCGTGCCTGCCGTGGTCGATGCGATGGCGCTGACGCTGCAGCACTTCGGCACCATGTCGCTGGCCGAGGTGCTTGCTCCGGCCATCGAGCTGGCCGATGGCTTCCCGATGTATGGCGCGCTGCGCGATTCGCTGCTCGCCAATCATCGCAACACGGCGCGCTGGGAATGGGCGCGCCGCACCTACTATCCGCAGGGGCGCGTGCCGGAGATCGGCGAGCTGTTCCGCCAGCCGGCACTGGCCGCCACGCTGCGCGCGCTGGTGGCCGCGGAGGGTGCGGCCCTCGCCCGCGGCGCCGATCGTGACAAGGCCATCGAGGCCGGGCGCGATGTGTTCTACCAGGGCGAGGTGGGGCGCCGCATCGCCGCCGCCGTGCAGCAGGATGGCGGCCTGCTGCGACATGAAGACCTCGCCACCTATCGCGGCCGGCTCGAGGCGCCGCTGACCACGCGCTTCCTGGGTTACGACGTGCACAAGGCCGGCTTCTGGAGCCAGGGGCCGGCATTGCTGATGACGCTGAACATGCTCGAGGCCGCCGGCATCGAAGCCATGCAGCATGGCAGCGAGCAGTACCTGCACACGCTGGCCGAGGCCATCAAGCTGGCCTTCGATGATCGCAATGCCTGGTTCGGCGATCCCCTGTTCGCAGATGTGCCGGCCGAGGGCCTGCTGTCGCGCGCCTATGCCATCGAGCGCGCAGCGCTGATCGGACCGCGCGCCTCGCTGCAGCACCGCTACGGCAATCCGCATGCGCATCAGCGCAGCGGCCGCGCGCCGCGTGCCATGTTCGAACCCCGGCAGCTGCGCGCACCGGGTGATCCGTTCAACGACACGACGGCCATCGAGGTGGCAGATGCGGACGGCAACCTGTTCAGCTGCACGCCCAGCTCCGGCTGGCTGATGGGGGGCGCCTACATCGCCGGCGACACGGGCGTGCCGATGAGCAATCGCATGGCCGTCTTCGACCTCGATCCGGCCAGTCCCAATGTACTCGCCGGCGGCAAGCGGCCGCGCACCACGCTCACACCCACGGTGGTCACGCGTGATGGCAAGCCCTTCCTGGCCGTGGGCACGCCAGGCGGTGACAGCCAGGACCAGCACATCGCGCAGACGCTGCTGAACATCATCATCGGCGGCCAGAACCTGCAGCAGGCCCTGGAGGCACCGCGGCTGCAGTCGGTGCATTTCCATGCTTCCTTCGGCGAGAAGCGCGCCGTGCCCGGCGGACTGCAGATCGAATCGCGCTTCGGCGCCGAGGTGATCACCGGCCTGATGCGTCGCGGGCATCGCGTCAGCGTGGTGGGTGGCTATGACATCGAGACCGCCGGCGTGGCCGTCGGCGTCGATCCCCGCTACGGCACATTGCGCGGCGGCGCGGACATCCGCGGCGAGCGCCAGGTCTTTGGCTGGTGACAGCGCCCGAAGACCGCTTCGATGTCGTCATCGTCGGCGCAGGCCCGGCCGGCCTCAGCGCCGCGTTGATCCTCGGCCGATGTACGCGGCGCGTGCTGCTGTGTGACCGCGGCACGCCGCGCAACTGGGCCGCCAAGGCCATGTACGGCTTCCTGTCCCGCGATGGCATTGCGCCCGACGAATTCTCGGCCATCGCGTTCTCGCAGCTCGCAGCGTACCCCCAGGTGGCCTGCCTGCAGGTGGAGGTGCGACAGGCGTCGGCCGATCCTGCAGGCGGTTTCAATGTGGTGGCCGGCGACCGCACCGTGCATGCACGCAAGCTGCTGATCGCCA
This sequence comes from uncultured Steroidobacteraceae bacterium, assembly GCA_964417875.1. GTDB lineage: Bacteria > Pseudomonadota > Gammaproteobacteria > Steroidobacterales > Steroidobacteraceae > ZC4RG30. The sequence goes on along the minus strand of CAYQJU010000026.1, from coordinate 4,209 downwards.
CCGGGCTCGAGGATGAACTGCCGCCGATCGGTGTCGAGGAGTTCTTCGGCACCAGCGTGTTCCAGTGCCCGTACTGCGACGGCTGGGAGTTTCGCGGCCGCGCACTGGCCGCATACGGCAGACGCCGTCGTGGACTGGAGATGGCCCGGGCGCTGACCGCCTGGTCCGATGACATCGTGCTGTGCACCGATGGCAGGGCCGGCTTCCCGGCGGAGGAGCGCCGGTCGCTGGAGCGCAATGGCATCCGGCTGGTCGAGACACCGGTGCTGCGCCTGGAAGGTGGGCAGGGCCTGCTGCAGCACATCGTGTTCCGCGACGGCTCGCGCATCGCGCGCGAGGCCCTGTTCTTCGACACGCCATCGCATGGCCAGTCGGATCTCACCGTGCAGCTCGGCTGCACCTTCACGCGGCATGGCGGGGTGGCCTGTGGCAAGTACGAGGCCACCGCCGTCCCCGGCGTCTATGTGGCCGGCAACATCGTGCGCAATGTGCAGCTGTCGATCGTTGCCGCCGCAGAAGGCGCGAATGCGGCATTCGGCATCAACCGGGCGCTGACGCGCGAGGATTTCACCCGCCGTGCCACCGGGGTCCGCACCGTGGAGCATACGGCGCCCTAGTCCCGGCTCCGTTCAGCCGCGGCCCTGCTTCGCCGGCGGCGGAACATGCAGGCGAAGTGCATGCAGCCTGAGTGCCGCGGTGGGCAGATCCTGCGCATCCAGTCCCGGGATGCGGCTGTGCAGGACGCGCGCGCCGCGACGATCCAGGCGCGCGCTGCCGGTGATGGAGGTCGAATGCAGGCGGCCGGCAATCAGGCTGGTGATGGGCGCCAGCAGCGGCAGGCGCCAGCGTCCGGCGGGTTGCCTGTCCCATTCCAGCTCGCACAGCTTCATGCCGTCCGCGATGATCTGCAGCGATTGCACCGACCAGCGGAAGTCGGCGCATTGCTTGGGAAGACCCCAGATGGCGCGCCCGCCGTCGCGCGATCGGACATCATCCACCCAAAGCTGCGGCAGCCATGCGCCGATGTGGCCGCGATGCCAGGACAGCGCGCGGGCAACGATCATCTCGCTGTATTCCAGCGTCGAGCCGGACTGGTAACGCGCGACATACAGTGCGCCCAGCGTGCGACCGGGCAGCATCCGGATCACGCGTGCTGCAGCCGGTACCAGGCTGCGTGCCTGATCCGCATCCTGCCAGTACAGCCACAGCAGCGCATTGCCCTGCAGATGCCACGGCGCCGCAGGCCACTGCGAGGATTGCATCGCCGCGTTCATGCCGGCACGAGTGGCCGTCGCGGCTTCAGGCGGCGGGCGAGCGCAGAGAATCCCGTCGTCCTGGGTGGAGGAACCGCGAAGCAACGCGGATGACCCGCGTGGCGCAGGATCTCTTCTGCCACGAGAAAGCCGGAGCGCACGGCACTTTCCATCGAGGCAGGCAGTGCCGTGCGTGTCCAGTCGCCGGCCAGCAGCAGGCCGGGAACCGGCGACACCTGTGGCGCGCGCTGCTGCTCGGTGCCCGGGTGCGGACAGGGAATGGCCTGGGGAACACGGTGCACGCGGCTGTGCAGCAGGGTGGCGGTGCGTGCTGCCGGGGCGTATTCGGCCAGCTCGTGCAAGGTGCGCGCGATGACCTCTGCATCATCAAGCGGTCCCAGCCGCTGGCTGTGGATGATGTTGCTGGCGATCAGTGAGCCACTGCCGGCCGGATGATCGCGGATGTTCGCCAGGTCATAGAAGTCGAAGTTGAGCCGGTCCGCCGACCATGTGCGGCTCCAGAACATCCGCCGCGTGAGCCGCTGCGCGAACCACAGGTACACACACAGATAGCGGCTGGGTTCGAACGCCCGGGCAGCGGCGAACACCGGATCATGCTGCCATTCGGGCGGCTGGATGGACGCCGCCTCGGCCGGCGGCAGTGCGCAGACCACATGCTCTGCCTCGATCAGGCTGCCATCGTCGAGCCAGGCGCCGGCGCAGCGGCCGGACCTGGCATGCAGCCTCTGCACCCGCGCTGCCAGCCGCAGGGCACCTCGACTCTCCAGTCGACGCTGCGCTTCAGGCACGAACAGTTCGCCCAGGCTCGCGCGCGGAAAACCGAAGCAATAGTCCGAATGCCCGATCAGCTGCGAATGACAGCGCATCAGCGCCGCGGCCGAGCAGCGGTCCAGCGGCGTGTTCAGCAGCGTCATCGACATCGTGCGCCAGAACCAGTCGATGAAGTCACTGCGCACGCCCAGTTCACGCAGCAGCTGTTCGGCCGGCATGCCATCGAGCCACGGAACGTCGGATTCATCGAAACGCATCGCGACCAGGGTGGCGCGCAGGTTGGAAGACAGCGCCCGCCAACCGGGCTCGCGAATGCGCAGCATCGACGGCAGCAGGCCCAGTGGCGCGGGAAGACGGTGCAGATGCAGATCGACGGCACGGCCGCGATCGAACAGCGTGATCAGCGGATCGGGCTGCCAGCGAACCTGCTCCCGCGTGCCCAGCCGGTCGAGCAGTGCCAGGAAATTTGCGTATCGGGACGCAATGATGTGCGGGCCGATGTCGACAACATCGCCGGAAAACTCATCGCGCCAGCTTCGTGCCCGGCCCCCCAGCACCCCGGAGCCTTCCACCAGCAGCACCTGCCGCGGACCGCCCAGCAGCGCGATGGCGCAGGACAGCCCCGCCAGTCCACCGCCGATGATCAGGACGTCCGTGCGCATGCCATGCTGTCCTCCAGCAGGATCCGTGGCCCGGCCCGCGAGGTTCCCGGCCGATCCCGTGCATCATTCGGCAGCGCATGCAGCCGGGGCTGTCGGAGGTCATGACAACAGGGCGTCGGCCCAGGCGATGCGGCTGCTGCGCGACCGGCAGGTGGACGGTATATTCCCGGCACGTTTCCCGGAGATCTGCAGTGTCCGATACCGATACGCTTCCTGACCGCCTGTGCGTGGATCCGTCCAGCCGCTACTACGACGAGAAAATCCTGGCCCGCAATGTCGGCATCCGTCTCAACGGCGTCGAGCGGACCAATGTCGAGGAATACTGCATTTCCGAGGGGTGGATCCGCAGCGCCGTCGGCAAGACGCTGGATCGTCGCGGCAAGCCGCTGACCATCCTGTTGCGCGGCAAGGTCGAGCCCTTCTTCAAGGATTGACGCGCAGGCGGCCGCAACAGCCGCGCGTCCGGCTCAGCTATTTCCCCAGTGCGCGGCGCAGCGCGTCGGCCATCATGCCATTGCCCTGTGGCTGTGCAGGCGGGCGCTGTCCGCCACGTGTACCTCCGCCGCGCTGATGGCCGCCGCCACGCGACCCGCCACCGCCGCGTGGCTCACCACCACGCTGGCCACCCCGCGCCGTTGTGCCGTCGCGCGGCACGGCCTCATCCAGGCGCATCGTCAGCGCGATGCGCTTGCGGCCGATGTCCACCTCGAGCACCTTCACCTGCACCACATCGCCCGCCTTGACCACCTCGTGCGGGTCCTTCACGAAGCGGTTCGACAGCATCGAGATGTGGACCAGGCCGTCCTGGTGCACGCCGATGTCGACGAAGGCGCCGAAGTTGGTGACATTGGTCACCACGCCTTCCAGCAGCATGCCGGGGGCGAGATCCTTCAGGTCCTCCACGCCCTCCTTGAAGGCGGCGGTGCGGAACTCCGGCCTGGGATCGCGCCCGGGCTTTTCCAGCTCCTTCAGGATGTCGCGCACGGTGGGCAGGCCGAACTGCTCGTCGATGTAGCGGGCCGGATCGATGCGGGCCAGGATGCCGCCATTGCCCATCACTTCCTTCACTGGCCGCTTCAGGTCAACGAGGATGCGCTCGACCACGCGGTAGGACTCCGGATGCACCGAAGAGGCATCCAGCGGATTGTCGCCATTGACGATGCGCAGGAAACCCGCGGCCTGCTCGAAGGCCTTCGGCCCGAGCCGCGGCACCTTCTTCAGGTCGCGGCGGTTGCGGAACGCGCCATGCTCGTTGCGATGGACCACGATGTTCTCGGCCAGTGTCGCGCCGAGGCCCGACACGCGCGCCAGCAGCGCCGGCGAGGCCATGTTCACATCCACGCCCACGGCATTCACGCAGTCCTCGACGACGGCATCCAGCGAGCGCGCCAGGCGCGTCTGGTTCACATCGTGCTGGTACTGTCCGACGCCGATGGACTTCGGGTCAATCTTCACCAGCTCGGCCAGCGGATCCTGCAGCCGCCGCGCGATCGACACCGCGC
>CAYQJU010000025.1:0-37098 GCA_964417875.1 uncultured Steroidobacteraceae bacterium | reverse complement strand
TGGATGGCATCCTGGTGCAGCTGCCGGTGCCGAAGCAGATCGACAGCAAGGCCGTCATCGACGCGATCGCGGTCGAGAAGGACGTCGATGGCTTCAATCCCGAGAACCTCGGCCTGCTGGCCCAGCGCACCCCGCGCCTGCGCCCCTGCACGCCTTATGGCTGCATGAAGATGCTGGAGTTCTCCGGCATCGACCCGGCCGGCATGGACGCGGTGGTGCTGGGCCAGTCGAACATCGTCGGCCGTCCCGCCGCGCTGGAACTGCTGATGCGCGGCGCCACGGTCACCATCTGCCACAGCAGGACGAAGGACCTGATCGGCCACGTGAAGCGCGCGGACCTCATCGTCGCGGGCATCGGCAAGCCGGAGTTCGTGAAGGGCGAATGGCTCAAGCCCGGCTGCGTGGTACTGGACGTGGGCATCAATCGCCTGCCCTCGGGCAAGGTGGTGGGCGATGTGGAGTTCGAATCGGCGAAGCAGCGCGCCTCGTGGATCACGCCGGTGCCGGGTGGCGTGGGCCCGATGACGATCGCGATGCTGATCCAGAACACGCTGGAGGCGTACGAGTTCCGCGAGGGGATCTCCGCGACGGAAAACCGGCCGGTGGAGCAGCCGCTGTCGCCGCCCCCGCGCGCGTAAAAATTCTTCGTCACAGGGGGTTTGCATGAACTGCCGCGCGGGCGTGGCAGCGGCATCGCGAACCGGATGACGGCGCTCAACGACGACGCCAGACCGTCACGCCCCCCGGCTTGTCCTCGAGGATCACGCCCGCCGCCGCCAGCTCGTCCCGCACCCGGTCGGCTTCCTTGAAGTCGCGCGCCTTGCGCGCTGCAAGGCGCGCGGCGATCGCAGCTTCAATGGCAGCGTCGTCGAGAGCCTCGCCCTGGCCGGCGCTGCCCGGTGCCGGCAGGCGGAACCATTGCTCGGGATCGAGGCGGCAGATGCCCAGCACCTCGGAGAGTTCGCCGAAGACCGCGGCAAGCTCGGCCGCGCGCATCAGGCAGGTGCCTCCGGAGCCGGACTTGGCCTCGTTGATCTCGCGCGCCAGGCCCTGCAGCACGGCCAGCGCGCGCGGGGTGTTGAAGTCGTCGTTCATCGCGGCGGCGAACTGCTCGCGCCAATGGTCGGCATCGGCGCCGGCATCACCGGCCGGAACGCCACGCAGCGCGTTATAGAGGCCGCCGAGGGTGGCGTCGGCCTGCGCCAGGTTTTCCATCGTGTAGTTGATCGGGCCGCGGTAGTGGCTCGACACCAGGAAGTAGCGCAGCACCTCGGGGTGGCGCAGATGCGGCAGCACCTCGCGCAGCGTGAAGAAATTGCCCAGCGACTTGGACATCTTCTCGCTGTCCACATTGACGAAGCCGTTGTGCATCCAGCATTCGACGAAGGGCGCGTCACTGGCACCGCAGCTCTGCGCGATCTCGTTCTCGTGATGCGGGAACTTCAGGTCCATGCCGCCGCCGTGGATGTCGAAGTGCTCGCCCAGCAAAGCCATCGACATGGCCGAGCACTCGATGTGCCAGCCCGGGCGGCCCGCGCCCCATGGCGAGGGCCAGGCGGGCTCGCCGCTCCGGGACTGCTTCCACAGCACGAAGTCGAGCGGATCACGCTTGGCCTCGTTGACCTCGACGCGGGAGCCGGCGCGCAGGTCTTCCAGCCGCTTGCCGGACAGCCGGCCATAGCCTTCGAAGCTGGCGACGGCATACATGACATCGCCATTGTCGGCGACATAGGCATGGCCGCGTTCGAGCAGCCGTTCGATCAGCGTGATGATGTGCGGAATGAACCGCGTGGCGCGCGGTTCGTGATCGGGCTTCTGCACGCCCAGCGCGGCGGCGTCCTCATCCATCGCGGCGATGAAATGCGTCGTCAGTACATCGATGCCCTGCCCGCGCTCGGCGGCGCGGCGGATGATCTTGTCGTCGATGTCGGTGATGTTGCGCACATAGGTGACGTCGTAACCACTGCGCCGCAGCCAGCGCTGCACCACGTCGAAGGCCACCAGCATGCGCATGTGGCCGATGTGGCAGTAGTCATAGACGGTGATGCCGCACACGTACATGCGCACGCGGCCGGGCTCGAGCGGAACAAAGGGACGCAGTTTCCCGCTCAGGGAATCATGGATACGCAGCATCGGGAAATTCCAGCGTTGGGTTCATGCATACCGCGCCAGGCGCGCGCCGGCGCTGCCCGCCGGCATGCAGCGCAGCAGCGGGCCGAGCTCGGGACCTGCCAGCCTTCCGGTCAGCGCCGCGCGCAGCGGCTTGAACAGGGCCGGACCTTTCAGGCCCGTGGCGGTCTTCGCGGCGGTGGTGATGGCGGCGAAATCATTGTTGCCGGCGGCCTGTGCGGCAGCGGCGAACAGCGTGCGGTCAGTGGCGGCAATGGCGGCGGCGGCGTCCGCATCCGGCTCGGGCGGGGCGCCGAAGGCGACCTCGACCCAGGGCCGCACATCATCGGCCAGCACCAGGTTCGGCAGCACGGCAGTGATGAAGGCCTCGCGCGTCGCCGCGTCGAGCTGTGCGGGAAGCCGGTCACCCAGCCAGCGCAGCGCAGAGGCGGCGTCCATGCGCCGCACGGCCTCCTTCTGCCAGGCCTGCAACTGCGCCGGATCGAAATGCGCCGGTGAGCGCTGCAGGTGGCCGACCTCGAAGGCTGCGGCCATCTGCTCTGGCGTGAGCAGGTCGTTCACGCTGGTGGAATGGCCGAGCCGGAACAGCAGGTTCAAAATGGCCTGTGGCAGGAAGCCCAGCGTGCGCAGCTCGCGCACCGACACCGCGCCATTGCGCTTGGACAGCGGTGCGCCATCGCTGCCGGTGAGCAGTGACAGATGGCCATAGACCGGTGCCCGCAGGCCGAGTGCCTGCAGGATGAGCAGCTGCCGGGGCGTGTTGCTCAGGTGATCATCGCCGCGCAGCAGCTGCGTGACGCCGCTCAGTGAATCGTCGATGGCGTTCGAGAAGAAGAACGCCGCGCTGCCATCGGCCCGGCGCACGACGAAGTCGCCGATCTCGGCATGGCGGAAGCGCTTCGTGCCGTGCACAAGGTCGTCGAACTGCACTTCACCCTCGCCTTCCGGCACGGCAAAGCGCAGCGTGGCCGGCTCGCCGCCGGCGAGCCGTGCCGCGGCCTGCGCTGATGGAAGTTGCCGGCACTTGCCCGAGTAACGTGGCGGCCGCCCGGCCGACAGCTGCGCGGCACGCGCCAGCTCGAGCTCGCGCGGCTGGCAGAAGCAGGGATAGACGCGACCTTCGCGGGCCAGCGCATCCAGATGCTGCGCGTAGATCGCGCCGCGTTGCGACTGATGCAGGACCTCGCCATCCGGGTGCAGGCCGAGCCAGGCCAGGTCTTCCTGCAGGGCGCGCGAGAACTCGACGGTGCTCCGCGCGGCATCGGTGTCTTCGATACGCAGCAAAAAGCGGCCGCCGGAGCGCTTCGCCAGCAGTGCGTTGAACAGCGCCGTGCGCACATTGCCGAGGTGCAGCGAGCCGGTGGGGCTCGGTGCAAAGCGCGTGACGGGAGGACTTTCAGACATCCCTACACTATATTCGATGCATGCCGCAGGGCCGCTACCTGTTCGTCTCCGACCTGCATCTGGACAGCGCGGCACCGCTGGCCGTGCAGGCCTTCCTCGGCTTTCTGGCCGGTGACGCGCGCCGCTGCGACGGGCTCTACATCCTGGGTGACCTGTTCGAGGCCTGGATCGGCGACGACGACGATGATGACGCGCGCCGGCGAGTCTGCGATGCGCTGCATGCGCTGACGCAGGCGGGCATTGCCTGCCATGTGCAGCATGGCAATCGCGATTTTCTGCTCGGCCAGGGCTTCAGCGCGCGCACCGGCTGCACGCTGCTGCCTGATCCCTTCGTGCTCGAGACCTCCGCGGCGCGCGTCGTGCTCTCGCATGGCGATGCGCTGTGCACGGCGGATGAGGCCTATCAGCGATTCCGCCGCATCGTGCGCCGTCGCGCCGTGCAGCGGGGCTGGCTGATGCTGCCGCTGGCGCTGCGGCGGAGACTGGCCGCCGGGCTACGCGGTCGCAGCCGTGCGCATACAGGCAGGATGTCGCCCGACCGCATGGACGTGACCGATGAGGCGGTGGACGCGCTGCTGCGCAAGACCGGCGCGGACCTGTTGATTCACGGCCACACGCACCGGCCCGGTGTGCATCCGGTCCGGGTGGACGGGCGCACCTGCACGCGCATCGTGCTGGGCGACTGGTATGAACAAGGCAGCGTGCTGGAACTGGACGCGAACGGGCGTCACACGCTGCGCGTCATTTCCTGGGAAGAACCGACATAGCGGGAGCCTGATCCCGGGCCGGGTGCGACGCCACCGCAGGGATAGCCCTGCGGCCATCACTCAGGTCGGCACACCCGAATGGAAGCGGAACTGCGCATCGGGTTCTGCCACCAGCGATGCCTCGACCGTGGCCAGTTCTTCCAGTCGCATCTGCAGGCGATCCGCATCGCTGCCCGCGGGCAGCGCCGCACGAGCCAGGTCAAGGTAGAGGCCGGCATGACGCCGCTCCGATTCCGCCAGCGCGCCATAGAACCCGCCCAGGGGTGCCGGCAGTTGCGGCGCCAGCGCCTCGAAGCGCTCGCAGGAGCGCGCCTCGATCAGCGCGCCGGCCAGCATCAGGTCGAGCTTGCGCTGTGGCTCGGCGGTGGCGAGCTCGCGGCGCAGGCCGCCCGCGTAACGCCCCGGTGCAAGCCGCGTCATCGGCACGCCGAGCTGCCGCATCATCTTCTGCACCTGCTCGAAATGTCGCAGTTCCTCGCGCGCCAGGCGCGACATCGACAGCGACAGCGGCTGGTCCTCCGGATAGGCAAACATCAGCGCCAGCGCGGTGGAAGCCGCCTTCTTCTCGCAATTGGCGTGGTCGACCAGCAGCGTGCGCCAGTCACGCACCGCCCGCTCCACCCATGCACGGGGCGTGGCCGCCTTCAGCATCTTCAGGCCGCCTGCGCGCGGGCCGCAGCCGCGGCATCGCCGAGCACGCCTTGCGCCTGCGCGGCCGAGGCATAGCGGTCCCCGGGACGCTTGGCCAGCAGCACATCGACGATGTCCTGCCACCTGGCCACAGGCGCAGGCAGCCGCGGCACGGGCTGGTTGCGATGCTTGTAGATGATGGCCATGGGATTGTTGTCGCTGAATGGCTTCTCGCCCGCCAGCATCTCGTAAAGGATCACGCCGAGGCTGTAGAGGTCGCTGCGCTCGTCCACGGTCTCGCCATGGCCCTGCTCCGGGCTCATGTAATGCGGCGTACCGAAGATCACGCCCGGGTCGGTGATGTCGGCCGAGATCGAGGCATGCTTGGCGAGGCCGAAGTCGGTGAGCACGATGCGCTGTGTGCCGCGCATCAGCACATTGCCGGGCTTCAGGTCGCGATGCAGCGCGCCCGCCCCATGCAGCGCCACCAGTGCACCGGCGATCTGCGAGGCAAGGTCCAGCGCCTCGGCCGGCGTGATGCCGGCGCGGATGCGCTTGCGCAGGTCGCCATCGGGGTAATAGTCCATCGCCAGGTACGCATGGTCATCGGCCACGCCCAGCTCATGGCAGCGCACGATGCTCGAATGATGCAGCCGGTGCGCGATCTCGTATTCCTGCAGGAAGCGCTCGAAGGCCTGGTCCACGCCTTCCTCGTCGCGCACCGATGGCGTCACCTTCACCACGATCAGCGCGCCGGCCTTCTCGCTTTCGGCCAGATAAAGCTGCGAGGCGGAGCCGCCGGCCAGGCGGCGCACGCAGCGATAGCCGGGAATGCGCACCGGGCCGAAGCGGCGCGAGGCCTCGGCCGCCGGCGAGATGCGCCAGTCGGCCTGCGCGCGTCGCTGCATGCGCGAGGCTTCCTCGAGCACCGCGATCAGGGTCTGGTGCGAGAAACCGCCGCGCGCAATCACCCCGAAGGCGCCACACAGCCGCGCCTCGCGCGCCGCCGCTGAATCGCCCTGCTCCGACAGGAACACGATGGGGGCGAAGCCGCGCCGCGAGACCAGATCGCGCAGCCAGGCCAGTCCCTGGCCCTGCAGCCAGTCCTCGTCGAGCACCACCGCGTCATAGCCCTGCGCCAGGTATTCCGGCGGAAGGGTCTCGTCGATGCGCGCCGAGCGATGGTCGATCTTCGCCTCCGGCCATTCACAGGAGATGTGATGGCGCAGCAGCGTGCGATAACGCGGATCCTGCACGATCAGCAGCAAGCGCATCCGGAACAACCCTCCCTGCCGGAACCGCCGCGGCTAGTTCACGGCCTTGAGCGCAGCCTCGCGCCGCAGCGCCTTGGCGCCGTCGTTGCGCTCGCGCTCGAGGCGTTCCAGGTATTCAGGCGTCACATCGCCGGTGACATAGCAGCCGGAGAAACAGGAGGTGTCGAAGTTGCTGATGGCGGCATTGTCGTGACGGCAGGCGGTGACGAGGTCGTCGAGGTCCTGGTAGATCAGCCAGTCCGCGCCGATCTCGCGGGCCACTTCATCCACATCGCGCCGCGCGGCCACCAGTTCGGAGGCGGCGGGCATGTCGATGCCATAGACATAGGGGAAACGCACCGGCGGCGCGGCCGAGGCGAAATAGACCTTGCGCGCACCGGCATCGCGGGCCAGCTCGATGATCTGCGCCGAGGTGGTGCCGCGCACGATGGAGTCATCCACCAGCAGCACGTTCTTGCCGCGGAATTCCAGGTCGATGGCCGAGAGCTTGCGGCGCACGGACTTCATTCGCTGCTCGTGGCCCGGCATGATGAAGGTGCGGCCGATGTAGCGGTTCTTGTTGAAGCCTTCGCGATATTTGATGCCCAGCTTCTGCGCCATCTGCAGCGCGCAGGTGCGGCTGGTGTCGGGAATCGGGATGATCACGTCGATGTCGTGGTCCGGATGCTCGCGCCTGAGCTTGTCGGCCAGCTTCTCGCCCATGCGCATGCGCGCGCGATACACCGAGATGTTGTCGATGATCGAATCAGGACGCGCGAAATAGACATATTCGAAGATGCAGGGCGTGTGGCTGATGGCCGGCACGCATTGCGTGGAATGCAGGCGTCCCAGCTCGTCGATGAACACCGCCTCGCCCGGCCCCACATCACGCATGAACTCGAACGACAGCATGGCCAGCGCCACGCTCTCGGAAGCCAGCATGTATTCGACGCCGCGCGCCGTGCGGCGCTGGCCCAGCACCAGCGGGCGGATGCCATGCGGATCGCGGAATGCCACCACGCCGTGGCCGATGATCATCGCCACCACCGCATAGGCGCCCTGGCAGCGGCGATACACGCCCTTCAGCGCATTGAAGATGTCGGCCGGCGTGGCGCGCAGTGCGCCGATGCTCTGCAGCTCGGAGGCGAACACGTTCAGCAGCACTTCGGAATCGGAGCGGGTGTTCAGGTGGCGGCGATCCTCGCGCACCAGCACCTGCGAGAGCTCCTGCGAATTGGTGAGGTTGCCGTTGTGCGCCAGGCAGATGCCATAGGGCGCATTGACGTAGAACGGCTGCACCTCGGAGGCGCTGTCGCCGCCGGCGGTGGGATAGCGCACATGCGCGATGCCCATGCTGCCGCGCAGGCTGTCCATGTCGCGCTGGCTGAACACGTCGCGCACCAGGCCCTTGCCGCGCACCGCGAACAGCTCGCCGCCGTCCGCAGTCATGATGCCCGCGGCGTCCTGGCCGCGGTGCTGCAGCACTGTCAGCGCGTCATAAAGCTGTTGATTGACCGGGCCGCGCCCGGCGATGCCTGCGATGCCGCACATGATGCCTCCGCCTTCAAGCGCCCGGTGCCGCGCGCACGGGCAGGTAATCGCCCACGACCGCGCGCAGCAGGCTGGCCACCGGCGTCAGCGCCGGAACGAGTTTCGAGCGCTGGTACCAGCCCTCGCCATCCAGCCTTGCCGACTGGGCCAATATGATGATCAACGCGACGATCACAACCCCGCGCACGAAGCCGAGCAGGAAGCCGAGCATGCGGTCCAGCCCGCTGAACAGCGACATGCGCACGAAGCGGTCGAGCAGGTAGCCGACGATGGCGCCTGCCACCAGCACCACCACGAACACGATGGCGCGGGCCACCCAGATGCCATATGGCTCATCGCTGAGCGCACCGCCCAGGTGGGGCTCGAGCACCGGCGCATAGTGCCAGGCCAGCCAGATCGCCAGCACCCAGGTGACCAGCGAGGTGATCTCCTTCAGGAACCCCTGCACCAGGCCGACGACTGCCGACAGCAGGACGATAGCGAGGATGATGAGGTCGAAGGTGGCCATCGATACCGGGACGGTGCGGGTGCGGCGATTCTACCTTGCAGCTGCCGGGGCTGCCTGAACGCATCTCAAACTGCGAACGGCTGCCCTGCGAAGCCTCAGGGCGCGACCAGCGTGGCCTGCTGGCCGGCTGCCGCAAGGCGGCTGCGCAGCGCTTCGGCTGATTCGCGGTCCTTCACGGGCCCCGCGCGAACGCGGAACAGGTCCCGATTGCCCGAGCGCACCTTGCTCACCTGGATGGTGAAACCGCGCTCGCGCATGCGCGCAGCGAGGCCGCGCGCGTTCTCCTCGGACGAAAAGCTGCCCAGCTGCACCCACCAGTTGCCGGTGGCAGCGGCCGGGGGGGAGGTCTGCGCTGGCGTGGGGGACGCAGCACGCGGTTCGGATTGCTGCGCGGCCCGGGACTGGTTGGCCGGTGCAGGCGTGGTCGCACGCGGGGCGGCTGCAGCCTGCCGGGATGTGGCGGGTGCAGGCGATGTGGTCGCCGGCCGGTCTTGCGGCGTCGCCGCGCGCGATGCCGGCGCGCCCTGCGCAGCCTCGCGGTTCCGGGCGGCCTGGTCTGGTCCGGATGCAGCATTGACGGCGCTCCCGCCAGCCACTGCAGCCGCATCGCGCCCGGTCTCCGCGACCCCAGCCGGCGGCGGGGCGTCACCACGCACTTCCGGCACCGGTCCTGTGGGGCGTGCCGGTGCGGCCGAATCCAGCGACAGCTCGTAGGTGGTGAGCGGCGGACCGGTGTCGGCCAGCGCTTCTGCCGCCGCATCGGGCGGCGCTTCCCCGCCGGGACCGGACAGCATCTCGGGCACCAGGATGGCCGCGATGGCAACGAGGATGACAGCGCCGGTGAGGCGATCTCGGGTAGCCCTTTCCACGCCACCGAGTATAGACGCTAGTACAGCCCGAGCTGCTCCAGCGCGGGAGCCACCGCCAGGAACGAGCCGCAGACGACGATGCGATCCCCTGCGCGTGCACTGGCCGCGGCCGCGCGCATGCCGGCCTGGATGTCCGCGCACTGTGTGCCGCCGGTGAAAACCGCCGAACGCGCCGCGAGCTCCCCGGGCCCGAGTCCGCGCGGTGCCCTGATGCCGCACAGGAACCAGGCATCCACCCGTGCGGCCAGTGCGCGCGCCACCGCGTCGATGTCCTTGTCGCCCAGCATGCTGGTCACGCACAGCGTGCGTCCGGCGCAGGGCCGCGCGGCAAGGTTCTGCGCCAGCGTCTGCGCCGCCGCCTCGTTGTGCGCCACATCGAGGATCCACTCCACCCTGCCGGGCACGACCTGGAAGCGTCCCGGCAGCGACAGCGCCTGCAGCGCGCGCGCCACCTGCGGTGCATGCGATGCATCGAGCAGGCCCATCCGGTGCAGCGCGGCCAGCGCCGCGGCGGCATTGGCCAGCTGCCGCGCGCCGGGCAATGCCGGCAGCGGCAATCCCGGCAATGCCAGGCCGGGCGAATTGAAACTCCACACCGCCTCGCCGGTGACATGCGTCCAGTGGTAGTCGACGCCTGCCACCACTGCGTGCGCGCCGATGCGCCGCGCCTCGGCCTCCACTGCCGGCGTCATCGACGGATCGGCCATCACGGCAAGGCGGCCGCCGCGGAACACGCCGGCCTTCTCGCGGCCGATGACCTCGATGTCGCTGCCCAGCCAGTCGGCATGATCCAGGCCGATCGAGCAGACGATGGCCGCCTCCGCATCGACGATGTTGACCGCATCGAGGCGGCCGCCGAGCCCGACCTCGAGCACGGCGAGATCCACCTTGCGTGCGCGGAACACCTGCAGCGCCGCCAGCGCGTTGAACTCGAAGAAGGTCAGGGTGATGTCGCCGCGCGCGGCCTCGATGGCCTCGAAGGCGGCGATGAGCTCGGCATCGGAGGCATCGGCGCCATCGATGCGGATGCGCTCGTTGTAGCGCACCAGGTGTGGCGAGGTGAAACTGCCGGCGCGGATGCCCAGCGAACGCAGCAGCGTCGCAAGGCAGGCCACGGTGGATCCCTTGCCGTTGGTGCCGGCCACCGTGATCACTCGCGCCGCCGGCGGCAGCAGCTGCATGCGCTGCGCCACTTCGCGCACGCGGTCGAGCGTCAGGTCGATGCCCGTGCCGTGCACGGTCTCCTGGACGCGCAGCCAGTCATCGAGGCTGCGGGCGGTGCTCATCGGGCCTGTTCCGTCAGGATTCGGCGGGCGCCGGGGCAGACTCGGGCGCCGGCTCGGTGATGGTCAGCACCGGCTTTTGCATCATCAGCCGCAGCAGACGCGCGATCGAATCGCGCTGGTCGCGCCGGTCCATGATCAGGTCGATGGCGCCCTTCTCGAGCAGGAACTCGCTGCGCTGGAAACCTTCCGGCAGCGTCTCGCGCACGGTCTGCGCGATCACGCGCGGGCCGGCAAAGCCGATCAGCGCGCGGGGCTCTGCGATGTTCAGGTCGCCCAGCATTGCAAGGCTCGCCGACACACCACCGGTGGTTGGATCGGTGAGCACGGAAACATAGGGCAGGCGTTCGCGCGCCAGCCGCGCCAGCGCAGCGCTGGTCTTGGCCATCTGCATCAGTGACAGCAGCGCCTCCTGCATGCGCGCGCCGCCGGTGGCCGAGAAGCAAATCAGCGGCGCCCGTTCGGCCACGGCCCGCATCGCGGCGCGATGGAAGCGTTCGCCAACCACGGAGCCCATCGAGCCACCGAGAAAACCGAACTCGAATGCACAGGCCACCAGCGGCTCACCGTGCAGGCGGCCGGCCATCGCGACCAATGCGTCGCGCTCGGAGGTGGACTTCTGCGCGGCGGCGAGGCGGTCCTTGTAACGCTTGCTGTCCTTGAACTTCAGCGGATCTTCCGGCGAGATGTTGGCGCCGATCTCGACGGTGGAATCCGCATCGAGGAACCGCAGCAGCCGCTCGCGCGCATGCATGCGCATGTGGTGGCTGCACTTGGGGCAGACATGCAGGTTGCGCTCGAGCTCGGCGCGATAGAGCACCGCATCGCAGGCCGGGCATTTGATCCACAGGCCTTCAGGCACGGAGCGCACGCGGCGCTCGGTCTTGATGCGCGAGGGGACGATCTTTTCGAACCAGGACATTCCTACCCCAGGAGGTCGGCCGGACAGCCGGCCGGGGACGGCATCATATCGGAATCATCCGGCAGTCCGAACACCGGCGCATAGTGAACGCGCCAGAAATACAGGCCGCTGGCCGGTGCCGTGGCGGGCGCGATACGACGGTCGCGTGCGGCCAACACTTCCGCGGCATAGGCAGGCGGCGCCTCGCCCTGCCCGATGTGCACCAGCAGCCCGGCGATGTTGCGCACCATGTGATGCAGGAATGCATTGGCGGTCACTTCGATGATCACGAAGTCGCCGTGGCGTGCCACGTTCAGCGCAGTGAGCGTTCGTTCCGGGGATCGCGCCTGGCATTCGGCGGCCCGCAGCGCGCTGAAATCATGATGCCCGACCAGATGCACGGCAGCCTGCTGCATGCGTGCCGCGTCGAGCGGCCGGTGCAGGAACGCCGCCCTGCCGGCCACCAGCGCGCTGCGCGCGAAACGGTTCAGGATCGCATAACGATAGGTGCGGGCCAGCGCGCTGTAGCGCGCGTGGAAATGTTCAGGCACATGCCGTGCCCAGCGCAGCGCGATGGCCGGTGGCAGATGCGAATTCGCACCGAGCACCAATGCTCGCGCGGTGCGTGGCGACTGGCATTCGAAATGCCCCACCTGGCCACGCGCATGCACGCCGGCATCGGTGCGGCCGGCGGCAGTGACTTCGACGGGATGATTGCAGACGCTGCC
The DNA here is from genome assembly GCA_964417875.1 of uncultured Steroidobacteraceae bacterium. GTDB lineage: Bacteria > Pseudomonadota > Gammaproteobacteria > Steroidobacterales > Steroidobacteraceae > ZC4RG30. The sequence continues at coordinate 25,074 of CAYQJU010000025.1, read as the reverse complement.
CAGCGCGGCCTGCACCTGCTGCTGGATGGAAGCGGCGTCGACCTGCTGCTGCCAGCCGGCGAAGCCGCTGCCGTCGTACTCGATGCCGACGGCGATCCTGGCCATGCGCGATGCGGTCAGCCGGGGATGGAATCGAGCAGCCGCTGGGCTTCCTTGCGCTGGCCTTCGGAGCCTTCCTGCAGCACTTCGTTGAGGATGCTGCGGGCGCCGTCCGGATCGCCCATGTCCATGTAGGCGCGCGCCAGGTCGAGCTTGGTGCCGACTTCGCTCATCGTCACCGGCTCCAGCTGCTTCTGGAAGTCGCCGTCGATCTGCGTGTCATCGAGCATCGACGGATCGATGCGCTGCGTGCTCTGCCAGTCGGCGGCATCGGCATCGCCCTCGGACGCGTCTGTCGAGCCGACGTCGAGGTCGAGGTCGCTGCCGGCGTCGAGCGCCGGCGCCTTGCCGGTGTCGGCGGTGCTGAAGTCGATGTCGAGGCCGGTGTCGGTGCCGCCCAGGTCGAGGTCGGTCAGCGGCAGCATCTCGGTGCGCTGGCTGGCATCGGCACTGGCCAGCAGCTCGCGCGAGGTCTCATCGAGACCGGCGACCAGCGTCGGCGCATCCGGTGGTGCTTCGTCGCCATCGGGCGGGGACATGCCGGTGCCGGTGGCATCGAGCTTGCCCAGGTCGAGACCCAGGTCATCGATGGCCAGTTCGGCGGTCTGGTCCGGCGATCCACTGAACCCATGCGCATCGAGCTTGCCGGCCAGCGTGTCGTCGATGTCGAGCGCCGGCTGTTCCACCGTCGGCGCGTTGATCGAATCAAGGCCTGGCTGCACCATCTGGCGCGTGGTGGCGGTGGGCGCACCATCCTCGCCACGCGGCGGCAGGTCGTCGAAGGCGAAATCGAGGCCGCGCTCATCATCGAGCGCCTTGACCATGTCGGTGGCGCCCAGGTTCATGTCGATGCCGCCTGCGCCATCGGACTCGGGCAGGTCGAAGTCGACCAGGTTCTGGCCGCCTTCCAGGTTCAGGTCCACCGAGGTCTGCGCGGCTGCCGCGCTCGAGGACTGGTGGAAGAGCACGTCTTCGGGCGCCAGCTGCTTGCCCATGATGACGACCTTCTCCCACTCGCCGGGAGGAGCGGACTCGCGCGTGCGGGCCAGGTCGCGCGCGGCCTGCAGGAACTGGTCCTTGTTGCCCCACACGAAGAACACTTCGAGCAGCTTCAGCTTCAGGTCGCGGCGCTCCGGCTCGCGCTCGAGCGCGGCCTTCACCAGATCGGCGGCCTGGTCGTAGAGACCATAGGCCATGTGGAAGTCGGCCTCGGCCAGCGGATCGCCCTGATCCATCGCGGCGGCGCTCATGGTCGAGGAGCTGGCGCCTTCTTCCAGGTCGATGGTCTGGGTGTCGCGGCGCATGTTGCCGGTGCGCTCGAGGCCGTTGCTCTCCTCGACGACGATGTTGGAGTCGCGGCTGTCGGCCGGCTTGCGCAGCGGGAAAGTGTCGGAGGAAGGATCGCGGGTGCCCGGCAGCGTCAGCTCGTCGAGCGTGCCGCCCAGCGGCGCAAAGTCGCTGGCGGCTTCACGCCTGCGGCGCGCGGCGACCAGGCCCAGCAATGCGGCGATGAGGGCCAGCAGGCCCACCGGGATGTACCAGTAGGCAATCAGGCGATCGAGCAGTCCGGGGGAGCGGTCTTCTGCGGCCGGCGCGGGAGCCGGCTCTGCCTGCCCGGGCGCAGGTTCGGCAGGTACGGGCTCGGCGGCTGCATCCGCCGCGTCGGCTCCTGGGGCTTCGCCTGCCGGGGCATCGGCTGCGGGCGGCGTGGCTTCGCTGGCGGGCGTCTGGTCGCCGCCCTGCAGGCGTGCCAGGTCCGCGCTCTCGACGGCCAGCGGCCGCTCGGCCGTGGCAGGCGCCGGAGCCCCGCCGGCACCGGTGTCGTTGCCTGCCGAGGTGCCGGCACCGGCGGCTCCGCCCGGCGGCACCAGGCGCAGGCGCGCCTCGACATTCTCGACCGGCGCCTCGGTACCGCTGCGCCAGGCGGCCATCTGGGCGCGCACCTCGGCGACCGCATCGGCGCGGCTGATGGCGGCGATGCCCTGCTGGTCTGGCAGCTGCAGCGTTGCGCCGGCCTGCAGCACATTGATGTTGCCGGCGAAGGCCTGCGGGTTGGCGCGATAGATCGCGATCATGCCGCGCGTCGCGTCCTGCTCGCCGTATTCGCGGGTGGCGATGCGGGAGAGCGTGTCGCCCCGCTGCACGGTGTATTGGCCACCGGCCGCGGCAGGCGGTGTCTGCACCGGAGCCGGGGCCGGAGCCGGAGCCGGGACTGGCGCCTGGGCCGGCGGCGTGGTGGCACTCGGCGGCGGTGTGGGGGCGGGAGCCGGAGCTGGCGCGGGAGCCGGTGCCGGACGCACGGTGTTGCCCGGCGCCTGCCCGGCCGACGGTGCGGTCACCGGCGCGGCCGGTGCCTGCTGGGTCTGGAAGGTGGGCGGGTCGAGCAGCAGCGTGTATTCGCGCAGCAGGCGACTGCCGCTGCTTCGCACATCGACGAGCACCACGACGAAGGGTTCGACGATGGGCTGCGAGGAACTGAGGCGGATGATGTTGCGGCCGTCGGCCAGGCGTTCGGTGCGGATCTGGATGCCGGTCAAAAAGCCCGGGTAATCAAGGCCGTGACGCAGGAAATCATCGCGCGCGGCCAGCTGCACCTGCAGGCTCGCCAGTTCGTCTGGCGTGGCGAACAGCTCGATTTCCGCATTGAGCGGAGCGTTGAGGTAGGACCTGACCGTCTCATCGCCAAGGCCCAGGGCCAAGGAAAGGCCTGGCACCGCCGTCAGCAGCGCCACCGCACTCACTACTCTAAAACGCATCAGGACTCCCCAAGAGACCCTTCAAAACCGAATCCTGATGAGAAACATAAGCTTTGGATTCGCTGGCTCGCATTGACGCAAGTCACATCAATATAACTTAACTCACAAGTAGTCGCGAACCAAGATCTCGGCGATCTGCACGCTGTTCGTGGCAGCGCCCTTGCGGACGTTGTCAGACACCACCCAGAGATCGAGGCCGCGCTCATGCGAGATATCCTCGCGGATGCGGCTGACATAAACCGTGTCGTGTCCCGCAGCTTCGGTGGCTGCCGTGGCATAACCGCCGGCGACGCGTTCATCAACTACGGTGATGCCCGGCGCCTTCGACAGCAGCTCGCGCGCCTCGTCGGCGCCCAGCTTGCGGCGGGTCTCGATGTGCACGGCCTCGGAATGCCCGAAGAACACCGGCACGCGCACCGCGGTGGGATTCACCTGGATGGCATCGTCCTCCAGGATCTTGCGCGTCTCCCACACCATCTTCATTTCTTCCTTGGTGTAGCCGTTGTCCTGGAACTTGTCGATCTGCGGCACCACGTTGAACGCGATGCGCTTGGCGATCACCTTCGGGGTGACCCTGCGGCCATTGAGCAGCTCGCCGCTCTGGTGTGCCAGCTCGTCCACCGCTTCCTTGCCCGCGCCGGACACCGACTGGTAGGTGGCGACATTGATGCGCGTGATGCCGGCCGCATCATGCAGCGGCTTCAGCGCCACCAGCATCTGGATCGTGGAGCAGTTGGGGTTGGCGATGATGCCGTGCTTGCGGTAGCCGGCGATGGCATGCGCATTGACCTCGGGTACCACCAGCGGGATGTCATCCTGGTAGCGGAACTGCGAGGTGTTGTCGATGACGACGCAGCCGGCCTGGCCGGCGATGGGCGCGTACTTCGCCGACACTTCGGCACCAGCGGAGAACAGCGCGATGTCGGCCTGCGAGAAATCGAAGGTCTCAACGTCGATCACCGGGTAGGACTTGCCCTTCAGCTTCACCGTCTTGCCCAGCGAACGGCTGCTGGCCAGCGGATACAGCTCGCTGACCGGGAAGTCGCGCTCTTCCAGGACGGAGATCATCGTGTCGCCCACAAGACCGGTTGCACCCAGGACGGCGACTCGGAAACCCTTGCTCATCATGTTCCTCGGCAGGTGAAGTACGTTTGGAGGCTGCGCTGGCAGCCGGCGTCAGATCGCGGGCGTGGATGATCTCACATCCGCATTCTGTGCCCGGTGACGCAGGTAGTGATCCATAAGCACCAGCGCCAGCATGGCTTCGGCAATCGGCGTGGCGCGCAGGCCCACGCAGGGGTCGTGGCGGCCGGTGGTGACCACGTCGATGGGCTGGCCCGAGAGGTCGACGGTGCGCCCGGGCACCTGGATGCTGGAAGTGGGCTTCAGCGTGATGTGGGCGATGATGTCCTGGCCGCTGGAGATGCCGCCCAGGATGCCGCCGGCGTGGTTCGACGCGAAGCCCTGGGGCGTCAGCTCGTCGCGGTGTTCGCTGCCGCGCTGCGCCGCAACAGCGACGCCGTCGCCGATTTCCACTGCCTTGACGGCGTTGATGCTCATCAGCGCATGGGCAAGTTCCGCATCGAGGCGGTCGAACACCGGCTCGCCGAGCCCGGCCGGCACACCGCGCGCGATCACGGTGAGCCTGGCGCCCACTGAATCGCCCTCGCCGCGCAGCTTCCAGATGTAGTCCTCGAGCTCCTTGATGCGGGAGGGATCCGGACAGAAGAAGGGATTGTCATACGCCGACTCGGGAGAGACGGCATCGAGGCGGATCTCGCCCACCTGGCTGACATAGCCGTGGATGCGCACGCCCAGCCGTGTGGCGAGGTACTTGCGTGCGATCGCGCCGGCGGCCACGCGCATCACGGTCTCGCGCGCCGAGGAACGGCCGCCGCCGCGATAGTCGCGCAGGCCGTATTTCTGCTGGTAGGTGTAGTCGGCGTGACCGGGACGGAAACGGTCCTTGATCTTCTCGTAGTCGCGCGAGCGCTGGTCGGTGTTCTCGATCAGCAGGCCGATGGGCGTGCCGGTGGTCACACCCTCGAACACACCGGAGAGGATGCGCACCTGGTCCGGCTCCTTGCGCTGGCTGGTGAAATGCGAGGTGCCGGTGCGACGCCGCTCGATGTCGGCCATCAGTTCGGCTTCGGTGATGGGCAGGCCGGGCGGACAGCCATCGACGATGGCGCCCAGCGCCGGACCGTGGCTCTCGCCGAAGGTGCTGACCACGAAGGATCTTCCGAAACTGTTACCCGACACCGCCTGACCTCAACGCAGATTGAAGCTGCGCCGCGGTGAGCAGGAAGACCCCGCCGCCGCCGCGCGAAAAACCGAGCCACACGAAGGGCAGTCGCGGAAACGCCCGCCGCACGCGCGTTTCGGTGTTGCCCACCTCAACGACCAGCACGCCTGCATCAGTCAGGTGGTCGGCGGATTCGCGCAGCAGCACGCGGACCGCATCCATGCCATCCCGCCCGGAGCGCAGTGCCGAGGCTGGCTCGTGCGCATATTCAGCCGGCAGGCCGTTGAACTCCGCCGTGCCCACATAGGGCGGATTGCTGACGATGATATCGTAGCGGCGCCCCTGCAATGCCGCGAAGAAGTCCGACTGCACCAGGCGCACGCGGCGCGAGAGCTGCAGCGCGCGGCGGTTGATGCGCGCCACGGCCAGCGCACCGGGGTCGACGTCCACTGCATCCACCAGCGCATGCGGGAAATACGCCGCGCAGGCCAGTGCGATGCAGCCGGAACCGGTGCCCAGGTCAGCAATCCGCCGCACGGCATCCTCGCGCACCCAGGGCGCAAAGCGGCGTTCGACCAGTTCGGCGATCGGCGAGCGCGGCACCAGCACGCGTTCATCGACGTAAAACGGCAGCCCGGCCCACCAGCAGCGGCCGGTGAGATAGACCGCCGGCACGCGCTCGGTGATGCGGCGCCTGAGCAGCGCCTCGAAGCAGGCGGCGCTGCGGGCGGGGACCTTGCGCGCCAGGTCGCGCTGCTGCAGCGGACGATCCAGCCCCATCGCATGCGCCAGCAGTGCGGCGGCATCATCGACGGGGCGCAGCGTGCCGTGTCCATAGACCAGGCGCGCGCGCGCCAGGCGGGCAGTGGCGCGCTTCAGCAGCAGCGCCGCGGTGGCCGGGGCGGCGGGATCGCGCTTGCGGGTATGGGATAATCGGCTCATGTCGAAGATGCGCACCGCAATGGTTCTGGTTCCGCTGCTGCTGGCCGCGGCGGCGGCAGGCTACATGGTTTCGCGCCAGCTTGCCCGCGATACGCCGCACGCGGCGGCCGCGCCGCCGCAGCTGCAAAGCGGCACCGCCCTGCCCCGGCCCCGCGCCCTGCCCGAATTCCAGCTCACCGATCATGGCGGCGCCCCATTCGGCAATGCGCGCCTGGCCGGGCAGCCCTCGCTGTTGTTCTTCGGCTTCACGCACTGTCCGGACATCTGCCCGACCACGCTGGTGATGCTGACGCAGCTGGTGCGCGATGAAGCGTTGTCCGGACTGCAGCCGGTGTTCATCACCGTCGACCCGGAGCGCGATGATGCGCGTGCGCTGGCGCAGTACGTGAACGCCTTCGGCAACCGCATCATCGGCCTGCGCGGCGAGGAGGCGGAGCTTGCGCCGCTGCTGCAGGGCCTGGGCGTGGCGCATGGCCGGATTCCGCTGCCGGGCGGTGGCTACACGGTGGATCACTCCGCGGGGCTGTACTTCCTCGATGAACGTGGGCAGTGGACGGCGCTGTTCACGCCGCCATTCGACCTGGCGAAGCTGAGGGCAGACCTGAACACGCTCGTGGCCGGCGGATCCTGATGCTCTCGAAACTGAACGTGCGGCTGCAGTTCGTGCTGCCGCACCACCTGATCTCGCGCTTCGTCGGTGCCATCACGCGCATCCGCTGGCGGCCGTTCAAGAATGCATTCACCGCGATCTTCGTGGCCGGCTACAGGCCGGACCTTTCGGACGCGGTGAATCCCGACCCGTACTCCTATGAGCACTTCAATGCGTTCTTCACGCGCGCGCTGAAGCCCGGCGCCCGTCCGTTGGCCGGCGACGCATTGACGCTGGTGAGCCCGGTGGATGGCACGATGAGCCAGTCGGGCAACATCGAGCGCAACCTGATCCTGCAGGCCAAGGGCTGGCATTACACGCTGGAAACGCTGCTGGCCGGCGCGGCACCGGAGTGGGCGCCGCGGCTGGCGGGCGGCAGCTTCGCCACCATCTATCTGGCGCCATACAACTACCATCGCATCCACATGCCGGCAGACGGCACGCTGAAGGCGGCCTGGTATGTGCCCGGGCGGCTGTTCAGTGTGAGCGCCATCGCCGCGCGCGAAGTGGAGAACCTGTTCGCGCGCAATGAGCGCGTGGTGCTGCTGTTCGAGGGCGCGGTGGGGCCGTTCGCGGTGATCCTGGTGGGCGCGCTGAATGTGGGCAGCATGGACACCATCTGGCATGGCACGGTGGCGCCGCGGCGTCCGCGTGTGGTCACGCAGCTGCCGCTGCCGGCTGATCCGGCGCGTTTCATTGCGCGCGGCGAGGAAATGGGCCGTTTCAACATGGGCTCCACGGTGATCCTGCTGTTCGGAGCAGGATCGGTGGAGCTGGAACGCATCGCGTCCGGCGCGACGATGCGGCTCGGCCAGGCGCTGGGCCGCATCACCTCCACGACGATGTGAGCACGGACTGGCGTCCCGCAGCCTCGATCGTGACGCTGCGGCGACGCGCGGCGTTGCTTGAGGCGGTACGCGCATTCTTTGCGGAACGTGGCGTGCTCGAGGTGGAAACGCCCGTCGCCCTTGGCCGCACGGTGACTGACGTGCAGGTCGCCTCGCTGCGTGTGGAAGGCAATGCTGGCGAACGCTGGCTGCACACCTCGCCCGAATATCCGATGAAGCGGCTGCTGGCGGCCGGCAGCGGCGACATCTTCCAGGTGTGCCGCGTGTTCCGCGCCGGCGAGTCCGGCCGGCTGCACAACCCGGAATTCACGATGCTGGAGTGGTATCGGCTGGGCTTCGGGCTCGAGCAGATCATGGAGGAGACGGCCGCGCTGGCCGCGGCGGTGCTGCAGGCCGGCGGTGTCCGCGCCCCAAATGTTGAAACGCTCAGCTATGCGGCGGCCTTCGAGCGGGAGCTGGGATGTGATCCGCTGTCAGCGCCGGCGCAGACGCTGGCGGATCTGGCGGCAGAGCACAGACTGGCCGCCAGCAGCATTGCCGGTGCCAGTCGTGACGATCTGCTGGATTTCCTCGTTGCCGTGGTCGTGGGGCCAAGGCTGGGCCAGGACCGCCTGACCTGCCTGCATCATTTTCCGGCCTCGCAGGCGGCGCTTGCGCAGCTGGATGCCAGGGATCCGCGCACCGCGCTGCGCTTCGAGCTGTATGCCGGCGGCATCGAGCTCGCCAATGGCTATGTGGAGCTGGCCAGCGCCGCCGAGCAGCGGCAGCGGTTCGAGGCCGACCGCGCGGAACGGCAGCGGCGCGGACTGGTCCAGCCCGCCGTCGATGAGCGTTTGCTGGCGGCGCTGGAAGCGGGACTTCCGCCCTGCGCGGGCGTGGCGCTGGGATTCGACCGGCTCGCGATGCTGGCGCTGGGGGCCCGCCACATCGACGAGGTGCTGGCGTTTCCGTGGCGGCGCGCCTGAGAGCGCGCCAGGTGTTCGTTTCAGCGGATCCGGATCGTCTGGAACGTCATGCGCTGTTCAGCGCGGGCGGCGGAAACTGCGCCGCGGAGCCTTGCCGCGTGCATCCTGGTCCGAGAAAAACTGCGGCAGCGAGCGGCGGTCGTCGGGAATGCCACTGGCGTTTTCAAGCAGTGTCACCTCGCGTGCCACGTCCCGGTGCACACGGCTCCAGTCCAGTCGCGGAATCGGGTTGCGCGGCAGTCCATCGAGCACACGCTGCAGCGCGCCGCCGTAATAAGTGGTGCGATCACCACCGGCACAGCCGAAGCTGGTGCGGTCCGCGCGGGCCGCGGTCAGCACGGTCACGCCGCCGACATTCACCAGCGTCTGGTCGGGCGCCGGCGCCTCGTCGGCCCCAAGCAGGAAGCCGCCGGAATGACAGCCCTGCAGGATCACGATCTTGCGCACCTGTTCCGGGAACGCACCCAGCGCATCGGCCAGCAATGCCGGCGTGAAGAGATGGTCTTCGGCCTTTGCACCCTGGCGAAGGTGCAGGTCGCGATAGCGCCCGAGGAACGACACCCAGCCCCAGCCGCCGCCGGTCTCCGGCCGGATCGCCTCCATCTCGATGCGATAGGAACCCAGCCAGGCAAAGGCCTCGGAATCCGGGTCGGATTTCGCCTGCGCCACGCCACCCTCGAGCCATGCGCCCTGCGGATCGATGCGCTTGCGCAGTTCTTCGGGCAAGTCGACTGCGGGGAAGCTGCCGTGGGAGGTCACGTACAGATAGAAGTATTCAGGCTGGTAGTCCTGCGCCAGCTCGCGGATCGCGGTGAGGACCGCCTTCGGCGTGGCCAGGTGGCAGGCTCGCAGCGCCTCTTCCAGTTCCAGGAACTGCTCGACATCGACACGGTGCGCAGGATCGGGCACGGCGTGGAAGCACTCGATCTGCTCCGCGGTATAGCCGCGATCCATCCAGTACTGCTTCTGGTCGATGACTTCCTGCGCGAAGTTGGCGATGTCGCGTGAGCCGGCGACCAGGAAAATGCGCGCCTCGGGCGAGACCGGCGCGGCCGAGGGCTGCATCCAGCGACCGATCGGCGGGCCCGGCTGGTCCGCGGCCCAGGCGCCCGCCGCGAGCAGTCCCAGCAGCAGCGCACCTGTGGCGGACCGGATCATGTTGAGCTACTTGGCGCGCGAGATGTAGGCGCCGGTGCGGGTGTCGATCTTCAGCACCTCGCCCTCGTTGATGAACAGCGGCACGCGCACCACCGCACCGGTCTCGAGTTTGGCGGGCTTCTGGCCGCCGGTGGCGGTGTCGCCGCGCACGCCCGGATCGGTCTCGACCACCTTCAGATCGATGTGCGCCGGCGGGGTCACCTGCAGCGGCACGCCGTTCCACAGCGTCACGATGCAGGTGATGCCTTCCTTGAGCCACTGGGCATTCTCGCCCAAGGCTTCCTTGCCGGCGGCATATTGCTCGAAGTTGTCGGGCACCATGAAATGCCAGAAATCGCCGTCGGCATACAGGTACTGCATGTCGGTGTCGACCACGTCGGCGGCTTCCACCGAATCGCCACTCTTGAAGGTGCGCTCGATGGTGCGGCCGGTCTTCAGGTTGCGCACCTTGACGCGGTTGAAGGCCTGGCCCTTGCCCGGCTTGACCATCTCGTTCTCGACGATCGAATAAGGGTCGTTGTCGAGCAGGATCTTGAGACCGGACTTGAATTCGTTGGTGCTGTAGCTGGCCATGGCGCTCTCTGGTTAAATGCGCTCCGCATGAGTAGCGGGCGGCGAATGATAGCGGCAGAAGCGGATGCCCGCCAAACGCGGCAGCTGCCGGACTGGCAGCGCGAGCTCGCCGAAGCAGTGCGCGACCCGCTGGAATTGCTGTCGATGCTGCAGCTCAACCCCGCCGACCTGGGCCCTGGCATCAGCGCCGCAGACCTCACGCAAGCCGCCCGCGGCTTCCCGCTGCGCGTGCCGCGCGGCTTCATTGCGCGCATGCGCCCCGGCGATGCCGCCGATCCGCTGCTGCGCCAGGTGCTGGCGGTGCCGGCCGAACTGCAGCCGGCGGAGGGCTACGGGCCTGATCCGCTGGATGAGGCCGCCGCGCGCGGTGCACCGGGACTGCTGCGCAAGTACGCCGCGCGCGTGCTGCTGGTGGCCACCGGGGCCTGCGCCGTGCATTGCCGGTACTGCTTCCGCCGGCATTTCGATTACGGCGCCGACGCGGCCGACGGTCAGCCGCGCTGGAGTGCGGCGCTGGAGCAGATTGCGGCGGATCCGGGTATCGAAGAGGTGATCCTGTCGGGCGGCGATCCGCTGTCGCTGGGCAATGCGCGGCTGGCGATGCTGCTCGGACGGCTGGCGCAGATTCCGCATCTGCTGCGCCTGCGCATCCACACGCGCACGCCGATCGTGCTGCCTTCGCGCGTCGATGCGGGACTGCTGGAAGCACTGGCGCCGTGGCGCGCGCGGCTGGTGGTGGTGGTACACGCCAATCACGCCCGCGAGATCGACGCTGCGGTGGCCGACGCGCTGCGCGCGTTGCGCGACACCAGCAGCGCGGTACTGAACCAGTCGGTGCTGCTGGCCGGCGTGAACGATGACGCACCGACGCTGGCCGCGCTGTCGCACCGCCTGTTTGAGGCGGGCGCGCTGCCCTATTACCTGCACCAGCTCGATCGCGTCGCCGGCGCGGCGCATTTTGCGGTCTCCGATGACCAGGCGCTGCGGCTGCATGCGGCGCTGCTGGCCACGCTGCCCGGCTATCTCGTGCCCCGACTCGTGCGCGAGAACGCCGGCGCCGCCAGCAAGACGCCGCTGCATGCCTGAGGAAGCCATCCGCGGCTGATTGCCGGCCGCGATGCCTCAGGGTCGCCCACCCCGTCGCCCGTCTGTGGCCGGGTTCACATAAGCCCCCGCCCCCGCGCGGCACTATTGCGGGTATCCATTCCCGAGGTGCGCCTTGTCCGATTCCGCCGCCGTCCCGCTCATCATCGTCAGCGCCAGCCGCGATCCGGTGGAAGCCGTCAATGCGCTGCTGCGGCGACAGGGCATCGCCGCGCATTGCCAGTGGGTCGCTGCGGTGCGCGACCTGCCCGATGCCATCGACGCGCACCAGGCGCAGCTGCTGCTGTGCGTGGCCAGCGAGCCGGTCGAGGTGGGCGATGTGCGTGCGGCGGCCACCGCGGTGGGCTGCAAGCTGCCGCTGCTGGCGATCCGCAGCACCGTCAATGAAGAGATCATGACGGCGGATCTGGTGGTCGGCGCCAGCGACACGATCAACCTGTCGCAGCCGGAACGCGCGCATCGGGTGATCGCGCGCGAGCTGCACACCTCGCGATTGCAGCGCACCTGCGATGCGGCCACGCAGGCCGCGCAGCAGTCACGCGCGCAGCTGGACTCGGTGCTGACGCGCACCAACGACGCCATGCTGCTGGTGCAGGAGGGCATCCTGGTCGAGGCCAACCAGGCGTGGCTCGACATGGTGGGCACGCATGCCAGCGACATTGCCGGCCAGCCGGTGATGGACCTGTTTCACGCCGACAGCCATGTGGCGTTGAAGGGTGCGATCAGTGCATGCCTGAAGGGACAGTGGAAGGATCATGCGCTGAAGGTCACCGCGCGCTCCGGCGCGGACGGCTCGGGAAGCGTGGCGGCGGAGCTGCTGCTGGCGCCGGGCGAGCATGATGGCGAGCCCTGCGTGCGCATCATGGTGCCGATGCGCCGCCGCGGTGACAAGCCTGCGAGAAACGATGCCGGTGCCGGTGCCGCGGCGACGATGTCGGTGCCGACGCTGGCGCCGGCTGCGGGCGGTGGCGGCGCCGCGCCAGCGCCACAGATGCCTCCGCCTGCATCCGTGGAGGTCCCTGCAGCCGCGCCGACCACCACGCCTTCAACAGACCCTGCGCCCGCATCGGGCGCCGCCGCCAGTCCTGCGGCGCCCGCAGCGCCGGACGCGCCCGTCTCCGGCACCGTATCCGAAGAGGATGCGAAGCAGCGTGAATATGACGCATTGTGGGTGCGCCACATCCAGGCCGCGCTGGCGGAGAACCGCTTCCGCCTCGTGCAGCAGCCGATCACCAACCTGGCCGGTGGTGCGCCGATGTTCGACCTGCTGATCCGCATGCTCGACCGCTCGCGCAAGGAAATCCTGCCCGGGGAATTCCTGCCTGCCGCCGAGCGCAACAACCTGATGGGTCCCATCGACCGCTGGGTGATGGGCGCCGCGGCGCGCTTCGCGGCCGAAGCGAAGCCCGGCGGCCTGTTCGTGCGCCTGTCGCGACAGAGCGCGCTGGATACGGCGCTGACGCGTTGGCTGACCGCGCAGATGCAGGCGGTCAACCTGGACCCGAACATGCTTTGCCTGACCATCACCGAAGCGGTGGCGCATGCGCACCTGGATGCCGTGCTGCGCCAGGCGCGGGCCATCAAGTCGCTGGGCATGCGCCTGGCACTGGAGCGCTTCGGTACCGGTCCCGATCCGCTCGCGCTGCTCGAAGCGCTGCCGCTGGACTTCGTGAAGATCGATGGCACGCTGACGCAGGGCGTGGCCGGCGACTCACTGGTGCAATCGAAGATCGAGGCGCTGGTGGAAGCGGCCCGCGAGCGCAACATCGCCACCATCGCGGCCAATGTCGAGGATGCCAACACCATGGCGGTGATGTGGCAGCTGGGCGTCGAGCACCTGGAAGGATTTTTGATCCAGGCGCCCGAAGAAATCGTGATGGCGTAACGGAGGCCTCAGCCTCCGGTCACTTCCAGCCGGTCGACCTTGCGATAGTTGCGCGACAGCATCGCGCCGCGCTGCGCACGTGCGCCGCGGTAGGCATCCAGGTCCTTCCACGACAGCGTCATCGGCCGCTCGCCACACCAGACCACCAGCTTCTGCCCCTCGATCAGCGTCGCCACGGCCACGAGTACTTCCTCGCGCGCCTCGGCCTTCTTCGTCGGGATGCCGAACAGCTTGTTGCCCTTGCCACGCGCCATCTCCGGTAGCTCTGACACCGGGAACACCAGCAGCCTTCCCTCGTTGCTGACCGCTGCGATCTGTGCCGCCGGCGAGGCCACCGGCACCGGGATCAGCACGCGGGCATTGGCGGTGAGGTTCAGCACGCCCTTGCCGGCGCGCTGGCGACTGTGCAGGTCTTCCAGCTTCGCGATGAAGCCATAGCCGGCATCACTGGCCAGCAGCCAGCGGTCCTGGGGATCGCCGATGGCAACGCCCGCGAAGCGCGCGCCATCGGGCGGATCCAGCCGTCCGGACAGCGGTTCGCCCTGCCCGCGCGCCGAAGGCAGCGTATGCGCCGGCAGGCTGTAGGCCCGGCCGGTGCTGTCCAGGAACACCGCCTGCTGCGTGCTGCGACCGCGCGCCGCGGTCAGGAAACCATCGCCGGTCTTGTACGACAGGCTGCGCGGATCGATGTCATGGCCCTTCGCCGCGCGCACGAAGCCGCCGGTGGAAAGCACCACCGTCACCGGCTCGTTGGCCACCAACTCGGTCTCTTGCATCGCCTGCGCGGCCTCGCGCTCGACCAGCTTCGAGCGGCGCGCATCGCCATATTCCCCGGCATCGGCGGCGATCTCGTCGCGCACCAGCTTCGTCAGCTTCGCCTTGCTCTTCAGCAGCGCCTCGAGGTCGCCGCGCTCTGCCTCAAGCTTCGACTGCTCATCGCGGATCTTCATTTCCTCGAGCTTTGCCAGGTGGCGCAGCCTGGTCTCGAGGATCATCTCCGCCTGCTCCTCGCTGAGCTTGAAGCGCGCCATCAGCACAGGCTTGGGTTCATCCTCGCGGCGGATGATGCGGATCACTTCATCGAGGTTCAGGTAGACGACCAGCAGGCCTTCGAGCAGATGCAGCCGCCGCGTGACCTTTGCCAGGCGATGCTCGAGGCGGCGACGCACGGTGCGCATGCGGAACTCCAGCCACTGCACCAGCAGCGCCTTCAGTCCCATCACCTTCGGGCGGCCGTCCAGGTCGATGACGTTCAGGTTGACCCGGTAGCTGCGCTCCAGGTCCGTGGTGGCGAACAGATGCGTCATCAGCTGCGGCAGGTCGACGCGGTTCGAGCGCGGCACGATCACGATGCGCACCGGGTTCTCATGGTCGGACTCGTCGCGGATGTCATCGACCATCGGCAGCTTCTTGTCGCGCACCTGCGCTGCGATCTGCTCCTGCAGCTTGCCGCTGGAGACCTGCCACGGCAGCGCGTTGATGACGATGTTGCCGGACTCCTCCTCCACATCCCAGGTGGCCCGGGCGCGGAAGGAGCCATTGCCCTTCTCGTAGAACTGCAGCAGCTCGGCGCGCGAGGAGACGATCTCGGCGCCGGTGGGAAGGTCCGGCCCCTTCACATGCTTCATCAGCGCCTTGGTGGTGGCCTCCGGCTCATCGAGCAGGTGGATGCAGGCGGCGGCGACCTCGCGCAGGTTGTGCGGCGGCACGTCGGTGGCCATGCCCACCGCGATGCCCGACGCGCCGTTCAGCAGCAGGTTCGGCAGCCGCGCCGGCATGATCAGCGGTTCTTCGAGCGTGCCGTCGAAATTCGGGCCGAAGTCCACCGTGCCGGCGTCGATCTCGCCGAGCAGCACCTCGGCATAGCGCGTCAGGCGCGACTCGGTGTAGCGCATCGCCGCGAAGGACTTCGGATCGTCGAGCGATCCCCAGTTGCCCTGCCCGTCGATGATGGGATAGCGGTAGGAGAACGGCTGTGCCATGTGCACCATGGCTTCGTAACACGCCGAATCGCCATGCGGATGGAACTTGCCGATCACGTCACCCACGGTGCGCGCGGACTTCTTGTGCTTGGAGGCCGCCGACAGCCCCAGCTCGCTCATCGCATAGGTGATGCGCCGCTGCACCGGCTTCAGGCCATCGCCCAGCACCGGCAGCGCGCGATCGAGGATCACGTACATCGAATAGTCGAGATACGCCTTCTCGGTGAAGGTGCGCAGCGGCTGGCGCTCGACGCCTTCGAAGTTCAGTTCGGGGTGCTTCATCGGGGGATCGGCTTGGGGAACGGCTTGGGCGGCGGGGAGGCTACTGCCCGGGAACGGGCGCGGTCAATTACTGCAGACCCGACCACCCGACGCGCTGGCACAGTGCGATCCGCTTCCGGGACCCGCTGGGACCCTGACGCGTACGCCAATCGACCCGCATGGACGCCACTGTTACAATTCACAAGCTGCTTCGCGGCCATCCAATTTCTTCGCCTGCTTGAGCCTCGTGACCACACCCCCCTAGCCAGCCGCTCAACTTTTTCAGCTCCCTGCTCCCATCAGCAGAACGCTGGCGTGTTGCATTTCGTCGCATCCGGGGTCCGTGCCCGGTCCGAGGTTCCCGTTTGAATATCAATTCCCGTCTGGGCCAGGAATGGTTCGGCAATATCCGTGGCGACGTGCTCGCCGGGCTCGTCGTGGCACTGGCGCTGATTCCCGAGGCCATTGCATTCTCGATCATCGCCGGCGTCGATCCCAGGGTCGGCCTGTACGCCTCGTTCTCCATCGCGGTCATCATTGCTTTTGTCGGCGGTCGCCCCGGGATGATCTCGGCCGCCACCGGCGCCATGGCGCTGCTGATGGTGACGCTGGTGAAGGAGCACGGACTGGAGTACCTGCTGGCAGCCACGGTGCTGACCGGCGTGCTGCAGATCCTGGCTGGCGCCTTCAAGCTGGGCGCCCTGATGCGGTTCGTGTCGCGGTCCGTCGTCACCGGCTTCGTGAACGCGCTCGCCATCCTGATCTTCATGGCCCAGCTGCCCGAGCTCACCAACGTGCCATGGACGGTGTACGCGATGACGGCCGCGGGGCTGGCGATCATCTACCTGTTCCCGCGCATCACCCGCTCGATCCCGTCGCCGCTGGTGACCATCGTCGTGCTGACCGCACTGGCGATGTGGCTCGACATGGACATTCGCACCGTTGGTGACATGGGTGATCTGCCCGACAGCCTTCCCACGTTCCTGTGGCCGCAGGTGCCGCTGTCCTTTGAGACCCTGGCCATCATCCTGCCGTACTCGGCTACGCTCGCTGTCGTCGGTCTGCTGGAGTCGCTGTTGACTGCCCAGATCGTGGACGACCTGACCGATACGCCCAGCGACAAGAACCGCGAGGCCATGGGCCAGGGCGTGGCCAACGTCGCCACGGGCTTCATCGGTGGCATGGCCGGTTGCGCGATGATCGGCCAGTCGGTGATCAACGTGAAGTCCGGCGGACGCGGGCGGCTGTCGTCGCTGGTGGCCGGCGTCGTGCTGTTGATCCTGGTCGTGTTTGCGGGGACCTGGGTCAGGCAGATCCCGATGGCCGCGCTGGTCGCGGTGATGATCATGGTGTCGATCGGCACCTTCAGCTGGTCGTCGATCAGGAACCTGCGCATCCACCCGCCCACTTCCAGCCTCGTCATGCTGGGGACCGTGGTGGTGACCGTATTGACCCATGACCTGGCCAAGGGTGTCCTGACCGGCGTGCTGTTGTCGGGCCTGTTCTTCGCACGCAAGGTGGCGCGGGTGCTGCATGTGGGCTCGGCCAGCGAGCAGGCGGGAACCCGCACCTACACCGTCACCGGCCAGGTGTTCTTCGCATCCGCAGGCAGCTTCGTGTCGCACTTCGACCTGAAGGAAGTACTCGAGCGAGTGACCATCGATGTCTCCCGCGCGCACTTCTGGGACCTCAGCGCCGTGGGAGCGCTGGACACGGTGGTGATGAAGTTCCGTCGCGAGGGTACCGAGGTTCAGGTCATTGGCCTGGACGAGGCCAGCGCGACGATGGTCGATCGCCTGGGCGTGCACGACAAGCCCGACGCCGAACGCCTGATGGGCGGACATTGAGGAGTTCCTGGACATGACCTCAGCCCTGATCAATGCAGAAGGCCGCGTCCTCGCGGCCATTGACACTTCCACGTATGGAGAAAGCGTCGCCGCGCTTGGGGCCTGGGCCGCGGGCCGGCTCGGGGTGGAACTTGAGCTGATGCACGCCATCGATCGCAATGCCGGCGTCGGCAAGCGCGACCTGAGCGGCAGTCTGTCGCTCGGGACGCAGGAAGCCCTGCTGACGGAGCTGACCGCGCTCGATGAGCAGCGCAGCAAGGTAGCGCAGGCACATGGCCGTGCCATGCTCGAGCGCCTTCAGATCGAGCTGGCACGCGAACCTGGCGGTGTCCACGCCGCGGTGAGGCAGAGACACGGGGAACTCGCGGCAACCCTGCTGGATCTCGAAAGCCAGGTGCGGCTGTTCGTGATCGGCAAGCGCGGCGAGCACGCCAACTTCGCCACGGGCCATCTCGGGAGCAACCTGGAGCGGGTGGTGCGGGCCGTGCACCGTCCGGTGCTGGTGGCGGCCCGGGAGTTACGGCCGATCAATCGCTTCATGATCGCGTTCGACGGCAGCGCCACCACCCGCAAATGCGTGGAGATGGTCGTGCTCAGCCCGCTGCTGCGCGGGCTTGAGTGCCACGTGATTGCCGTGGGCGACAAAGCCACCGCCGCGAGCGGGCTTGCCTGGGCTGGCAACCGTCTGGCCGAGGCAGGCTTCGCGCCGCAGATCCACGCGCTCGAAGGAGATCCAGAGGACGTCATCACCCGCCAGGTCGCAAGCCTCGGGATCGACCTTCTGGTGATCGGAGCATATGGCCACTCCCGGATCCGCACGATGATCGTTGGCAGCACGACGACGCAGCTGTTGCGCAGCTGCGAGATCCCGATGCTGCTGCTGCGTTAGGATGCAACGAAGCGTTCGACCTGTTTGACCGCCTCCCTGGCCGAGCGTGTGATCCCGACCAGCGTCGCCGAGGCCATGCCGGTCCAGTCACCGTAGCCGAGCAGCCAGAGGCCCGGCTCCTGGAGCGTGCGGACGCGGCTCTCGTCCACGTCGACTTTTCCGTCGGCATTGACGATCCCCAGCGACGCAAGGTGCTGCAGCGCCGGGCGAAATCCGGTGCACCAGATGATCGCATCGAAGGTTTCGGTCCGGCCGTCTTCCCACAGGCCACCCTCAGCAGTGAAGCGTGCCGGCATCGGGTCCGAGTGCAGAACGCCTCGCTCGCGGGCGTCGAGGACCGAGGGGACCATCACGATGTCGCCAAACCCGCCTGCGGGCACGACCGGCTCCCGGCCTTGCTGCTGCGCACGCCATCTCTCGGTGGCGCGCTCGAACAGGACCCGGCCGTCTACATCGTCCGGAAGGAACGCGGGCGGGTTCAGTGTCAGCCAGCGCGTCGCGGCGACGGTCGAGACCTCGGCCAAGATCTGTGCGCCCGAGTTGCCGCCTCCGACAACGGCGACACGCTTGCCCTCGAAGGGCTGGGGTGCCACGTAGCGGGCTGAGTGCAGCTGCTCCCCTTTGAACAGGTCGAGGCCCGGCAGCGATGGGATGAATGGCTGGCTCCATGTGCCCGTTGCGCTCATTACGGCGCGGGCCTTCCACTGCAGGCCGTCATCGGTGTGGACGACGTAGCCGCGGCCAGAGCGCGTCACGCCCGAGGCTGAGGCGGGCCGGACAACCGGAAGCTGATAACGCCGCTCGTACTGTTCCAGGTAGTCGATCACCTCGTCCCGGGAGGGATTTGCATTCCGGACGGCCGGCATGGGCCACCCGGGCAGCGAGCTCCAGGCCGCGGGCGAAAACAGATGCAGCGAATCCCAGGCGTGTTGCCAGGCGCCACCAGGACGGCGCTCGCTATCGAGGATCACGTATGACAGGCCGGAGCGGCGGAGGAAGTAGCCGACGGCTAGTCCCGCCTGCCCGCCGCCAATCACGACGACGTCGTGCGTCGAATCCGGGGGGGACGTCGCCGTGCGCATGTGGCGCTCCTCAGACCAAGCTCAGGGTGACAGCAAGCGCCACCAGCGTGACCAGCAGCACCGGCAGCGTCAGCACAACCCCGACCCTGAAGTAGTAGCCCCAGCTGATCTTGATGTTCTTGCGCGCCAGCACGTGCAGCCATAGCAGGGTGGCCAGGCTCCCGATCGGGGTGAACTTCGGCCCCAGGTCGCTGCCGATGACATTGGCGTAGATCATGGCCTCGCGCACGGCACCCTCGGCATGGCTCGCGTCGATCGAAAGCGCGCCGACGAGCACGGTGGGCATGTTGTTCATGACCGAAGACAGGAGGGCCGTCAGCAGTCCGGTGCCCATCGTCGCGCCCCAGACGCCGTGAGCGGCGAAACGGTTCAACAGAAGCGCCAGGTCGTGCGTCAGACCTGCATTGCGCAAGCCGTAGACAACCAGATACATGCCGAGCGAGAACACGACGATGTGCCAGGGCGCCCCCTTGATGACCTTGCGCATGCAGATGCGGTGGCCGCGTGCCGCGACCGCCAGCAGGGTGAGTGCGCCAACGCCGGCGACGGCACTGATTGGCACGCCGAGGCGACCCAGTCCGAAAAAGCCCAGCAGCAGCAAGGCCAGCACGGCCCAGCCCGCCTTGAACGTCGTGGGGTCGATGATGGCCGTCCGGGGCTCGCGCAGTTCCCCGACGTCATATGTGGCCGGGATATCGCGTCGGAAGAACCACATCAACATGCCCAGGCTCGCGGCGACAGAGACCAGGTTGACCGGCACCATGACCGATGCGTAGTCGGCAAATCCGATGTCGAAATAATCGGCCGAGACGATGTTGACCAGGTTCGACACCACCAGCGGCAGGCTCGCGGTATCGGCGATGAAGCCGGCGGCCATCACGAAAGCCAGCGTCGCTGCGGGGCTGAACCGCAGCGCCAGCAGCATGGCGATCACGATGGGCGTCAGGATCAGCGCCGCGCCGTCGTTGGCGAACAGGGCCGCCATGGCGGCTCCCAGAAGCACGAGGTAGGTGAAGAGCCTGCGCCCACTGCCCTTGCCCCACCGCGCGACGTGCAGCGCCGCCCACTCGAAGAATCCGGCCTCATCCAGCACCAGGCTGATGAGGATCACTGCAATGAACGCGAAGGTGGCATTCCAGACGATGTCCCAGACGGTGGCGATGTCTGAGACATCGACCACGCCCGTCAGCAGGGCGAGAGCCGCGCCGAACGTCGCGCTCCAGCCTGCATTGAGGCCTTTCGGCTGCCAGATGACGAGGATGATCGTCGCGACGAAGATCGAAAGCGCAGTCAGCACCGAGCAGATTTCCCGGCTGGACACGGCGGGGGAATGCCGTCGCGCCCATCGGCACCGGGTTCGAGATGGCCGATGCGATCCAGTGCCTCCTTCAATGCCCCCCGGTCGTCCCACAGGCTGGCCGGGAGGGCCAGGAATTCCTCGAGGCGCGCCTTGATGACGCTGTGCGCCTGCCTGAAGGCTTCGGTCGTTGCCGCGGCGCTATCGTGAAACGCGGCGGGGTCCGGCAGCCCCCAGTGACTGCGAACGAAGTTGCCGAACACGATGGGACACGACTCGGCCGCGGCGGAATCACAGACGGTGACCACGAGGTCGATCGGCGCCGCACCCGCCGTCGCAAATTCATCCCAGGACTTGCTGCGCAGTCCGGTGGTGGGAATGTCTTCGGCGACCAGCTGCGCGATGGCATGGGGGTTGACCAAACCCGTGGGCCGGCTGCCGGCGCTGAAGACCTCAAACCGGTCGCCGGCCCACGCCCGCAGGGTGGCTTCGGCAAGCACGCTCCGGGCCGAGTTGCCTGTACAGAGAAACAGCACGCGACGTTTCATGGAGTGCCCTTGCGAGGTTGGGGGAGGGAATCAGCAGGAGCGGGCGGGTGCCGCACCGGGCACGCAGCCGTCGCTTGCCGAGCCCGCGCAGCAGTTGTGGGTGAGGTAGCTCACCAGCGCGTTCATGGCATCGAAATTGGCCCGGTAGCAGATGTTGCGGCCGCGGCTTTCCCCGGAGACCAGGCCCGCGTGGGTGAGCTCCTTGAGATGAAATGACAGGGTCGCCCCTGGAACCGCAAGCGCTTCGGCGATCTCGCCAGCCATGCGACCGCCAGGTCCGGCCTCGACGAGCAGTCGGAAGGCTGCCAGCCGGGTCGCGTGGCCCAGCGCTGTCAGCGCCGCTATGGCGTTGTTGGTTTCCATCATTCTAGAATAGTCGAATGAATATTCACGAGCAATCTCCTGAGCTTCCGGATCTTCCGCACCTGGAGGGGTCCCTCTTGCCCGGGCCTCGTCACGATCTCCTGGGCGTAGATGCCGGCACACATCCGCCGCGCATCCTGCTGCTGTACGGATCGCTCCGTCCGCAGTCGTACAGCCGCAAGCTGGCCTTCGAGGCCGAACGCATCCTGCAGAAGCTCGGTGCCGAGACGCGGGTGTTCGACCCGCATGGCTTGCCGATGCTGGACAGCGTCGACCGAAACCACCCGAGGGTCCAACAGCTGCGCGAGTGGTCGCAGTGGTCCGAAGGCCAGGTATGGGTATCGCCCGAACGGCACGGCACGATCACCGGCGTCTTCAAGAACCAGATCGACTGGCTGCCGCTCGAAGACGGCAGCGTCCGGCCGACGCAGGGCAGGACGCTGGCGGTGATGCAGGTGTGCGGGGGCTCGCAGTCATTCAACGTCGTCAACGCGCTGCGCGTACTGGGACGCTGGATGCGGATGGTGACCATCCCCAACCAATCGTCGGTGGCCAAGGCGTGGCAGGAATTCGATGACGACGGGCGCATGCGCGCGTCCCCGTTCTACGATCGCGTCGTGGACGTCATGGAAGAGCTGGTGAAGTTCACCCTGCTCGTGCGCGGCCGCAGCGATTACCTGGTCGATCGCTACAGCGAGCGGAAGGGTGCCGAGGAGGCCCGCCAGCTGGCGCAGGCCGCGGGCGCGGTCGAGAACGCGGCTGCCAACTCGGCGTGAAGGTAGCCAGGACGCCCACTTCAGCTCTGCGGCATGACGCGATTGAGTGTGCGTGCCGGGTTCGCTTTGGTCGAAGCTCCGAGCTAGGCGGCAACGGCAGTCTGCCGTTTCCCGGTGTGCGGCGATACAACGACCGCTATTGGCCCGGCACGAAGACCTCCGGATCCAGACCCACCCTGCGCGCCCGCCGGGCGAAACGCCGCTCATCGAATGTCGCGAGCCGGGTGCAGGACCGGCTGCATGCCCAGTGCAGGGCATCAGCGAAATCGAGCCCGTCGCGGTGCAGGCCGATGGCATCTTCGATGGCATCCCGGCGTTCCACCGTGACGCGCGGCATGCCCAGCAGATGCTCGAGAACGTCGCAGGTGGTGGCCGCAGGCAACTGGTAGAACCCGCGCATGACCCATTCCAGTTCGAGGACGACCGTCAGCGGGATGAACACAGCGGCAGTCTCCGTCATCACCTGCCAGGCATGAGGTCGCTGTCGGGCAGCTTCAGGATCGTCGGGGTCGTCGCAGTAGAAGCGCGCGAGGATGTTGGTGTCGACCGCGATCACCGCGGTCTCACGGGCGGGCGCCACGCAGCAGGCTGGCGGGGTCGAACTCGTCGAGCCGGCGGGGCCGTCCCGTGGATTCGACCCGGACCATGCCGAAGCCTGTTTGCGGGTCGGTGGCGCGATTGCCCTTGCGCACGACCAGACGGATCGTGTCGCCCTCTTCCACGAACTCCACCGGGGTGCCTGCGGTCAGGTTGAACCTGCCGAGAATGTCCTGCGGGATGGCGAGCAGGCCGTGTTCGGTGACAACGGTCCGGCGCGTTGCAGGGCCAGAGCCTCCTTCACTCAATCGGCGCTCCCGCTGGAGGAGGGCTTCAGCGCTCAGGCGGGACGTTTGCGGAGTGTCGACGGGAACGATCCTGGCCACCGGCCGGCCGTGCGCGGTCACGACATAGGTCGCGCCCTCTTCGCGCACCCCGCGCAGCATCTGCGAGAACTGGCGGTTGGCCTCGGCGGCGGAGATGGATCTGGTCACGATCACTCCCAGAATATAGTTATATTGACTACTTTAAATCCCGGCGAGGCCGCGAACAAGGGGCAAGGAATATCTGGACTTGGGGATAAATTGAAAATATTCTGATATCTGGATATATTGCAAATATCCGAATTTGGAGATATCCCATGGATTACGTCGCCCGTACCCCTGAACAGCTCGGCCAGGTGCTCAAGGCGTGCCGCAAACGACGCCAGCTGACCCAGACCACGGTCGGGTCGCGCGTCGGCATGCGCCAGGCGCAGATCTCCAGCATCGAAACCCACGGGGCCGACATCACCGTTGACACGCTCTACAAGCTGCTGTCGGCCCTGGGACTGGAACTGGTGCTGCGCGACCGGCAGGCGCCAACCTCCCCGACCCAGTGGTGAGCCAGCCATGGCCCGCCCCGTCACTCCGCACACCCTGACCGTCTGGATGAATGATGAGCTGGTGGGCCACTGGTCCGCCCCGCCCCGCGAACCCCAGCAGTTCACTTACGCCGACGCATGGCTGCATTCGAAGCTCGCCCGCCCCATTTCCCATTCCATGCCGCTGGGTCCTCCGGGCACCGTCTACCGCGGACCCACTGTCGAGCATTACTTCGACAACCTGCTGCCCGACAACCGCGACATCCGTGAACGGCTGCGCCAGCGCTTCGGAGCGCGCTCCAGCCGCGCCTTCGACCTGCTCGCCGAGCTCGGCCGGGATTGCATCGGCGCCATCCAGCTCACCACCGGGGACGCACCGCGCCCCGATGTCCGGCGCATCGATGGCGAAGCGCTCGATGAAGCCGGCATCGAGCGCGTTCTGGATTCTGCGCTGGCTGGCAACGCGGTCGGGAGGCAGGAGGAAGAAGACCTGCGCATCTCGCTGGCCGGCGCGCAGGAAAAGACCGCCCTGCTGCGCGTCGGCAGCCAGTGGATGCGACCGATGCACGCCACGCCCACCACGCACATCCTGAAACTGCCCCTGGGGGATTTCCCGCAGGGCGTCGACATGCGGCAGTCAGTCGAGAACGAATGGCTCTGCGCACAGTTGCTGCGAGCCTACGACGTGCCGGCCGCCGAATGCTGGATCGACACCTTCGGCCGCCACAAGGTGCTGGTCGTGGAGCGGTTCGACCGGCGCTTCGCACCGGATGACAGCTGGATCATGCGGATCCCGCAGGAGGACTTCTGCCAGTTCACCGCCACCTCGCGCGAGAACAAGTACGAAGCCGATGGAGGCCCCGGCATCCGCCGGATCATGGAACTGCTGCTGGGTTCCACTGCAGCAGAAGCCGACCGCGTGGACTTCTTTCGCACTCAGGTGTTGTTCTGGATGCTGTGCGCCATCGACGGGCATGCCAAGAACTTCAGCGTATTCCTCGAGGCCGCGGGTGGTTTCCGGCTGACGCCGCGCTATGACGTGCTCTCGGCATTGCCGGTGCTCGGCACGAAGGCCGGCAGATATTCCCCGCACAAGGTGAAGATGGCCATGGCCGTGCATGGGGAGAAGAACCGCCACTATGCCTGGTCGCAGATCCTGCGCAGGCATTGGCTGGAGACGGCGCGGGTGTGCGGGTTGGCGGCGCGGGCGGAACAGGAAATCGATGCGCTGGTCGCGGAGACGCCGCGTGTCATTTCAGCCGTGGCCGCGTTGCTGCCGAAAGGCTTTCCAGACGACGTCTCGGGGCCAGTGCTCGATGGCTTGACGGAATCGGCGCGGAAGCTGTCAGACCGCTAGGGAACCTCTGCACAGGTCCCCGTGATTGACCGATACTGCGTGCAGGGGA
>CAYQJU010000024.1:0-39230 GCA_964417875.1 uncultured Steroidobacteraceae bacterium | reverse complement strand
CCTCGCACTCGAACTGGGTGTGCGGGTTGATCGAGCCGGGCTTGGCCAGCACCTGGCCGCGCTCCACGTCTTCACGCTTGGTGCCACGCAGCAGCACGCCCACGTTGTCGCCCGCCTGGCCCTCATCCAGCAGCTTGCGGAACATCTCCACACCCGTGCAGGTGGTCTTCACCGTGGCCTTCAGGCCCACGATCTCCACCTCGTCGTTCACCTTCACGATGCCGCGCTCGATGCGCCCGGTCACCACCGTGCCGCGGCCGGAGATGGAGAACACGTCCTCCACCGGCATCAGGAACGGCCGATCAACCTCGCGCTTGGGCACCGGGATGTACTTGTCCATCTCGGCCACCAGCTTCTCGATCGCCGGAATGCCGATGTCGCTCTTGTCGCCCTCCAGCGCCTTCAGCGCCGAGCCGATCACGATCGGGGTGTCATCGCCGGGGAACTTGTAGGTGGACAGCAGCTCGCGCACTTCCATCTCCACCAGCTCCAGCAGCTCCTTGTCGTCGACCATGTCCGCCTTGTTCATGAACACGACGATGTAGGGCACGCCCACCTGGCGCGAGAGCAGGATGTGCTCGCGCGTCTGCGGCATCGGGCCGTCGGCCGCCGACACCACCAGGATCGCTCCGTCCATCTGCGCAGCACCGGTGATCATGTTCTTCACATAGTCGGCGTGGCCGGGGCAGTCCACATGCGCGTAGTGGCGCTCGTCGGACTCGTATTCCACGTGCGAGGTGGAGATGGTGATGCCGCGGGCCTTCTCTTCGGGCGCACGGTCGATCTGGTCATAGGCGCGGAACTCGCCGCCGTGCTTCTCGGCCATCACCTTCGTCAATGCAGCCGTCAGCGTCGTCTTGCCATGGTCGACGTGACCAATGGTGCCAACGTTCACGTGCGGCTTGCTGCGTTCGAATTTTCCCTTGGACACGGCGAGTTCCTCTGAAGATCAACCTGAATTTAAAGACCTGTACCTGTGCGTCGCTGGAGCTCACGACCGGGATTGAACCGGTGACCTCGTCCTTACCAAGGACGTGCTCTACCAACTGAGCTACGTGAGCGAACGAACGACGGGCGCAAACCTGAAACGAACGGACACCTATTTAATCGACCGACCGAACACGGCATGGAGCGGGTAGCGGGAATCGAACCCGCGTCATCAGCTTGGAAGGCTGAGGTTCTACCATTGAACTACACCCGCCAAGTCATGCCGCCATCAGCCCGGAAGCCGCCGGCCTTGCGCCCGGCGCCTCTTGGTGGAGGGGGTAGGATTCGAACCTACGAAGGCGTGAGCCGGCAGATTTACAGTCTGCTCCCGTTGGCCGCTTGGGTACCCCTCCGCGCAAAAACGAGCCGCGTATTCTGATTTCGTGCAGCGGCAGTGTCAACGCAAAAGGCGGGCCAGTCTGGAGGTTTCTGCCGGCGGGAGGATCCGGGCCTGTCCGGCGGGCAGGTCATCGGGCAGCTGCCAGGGGCCGTAGGCCAGGCGTTTCAGGCGGCTGACCTCGTGACCGGCGGCCTCGAACAGCCGCCGCACCTCGCGATTGCGGCCTTCCCGCAGCGTGACCTGGAACCAGGCGTGGCCTGCGGAGCGGCCGGCCGTCTCGATGTGGTCGAAGCGCGCGAGGCCGTCTTCCAGGCGGATGCCGCGCTGCAGGCGCTCGATGAGGTCCGGCGCCGGCACGCCGCGCACCCGCGCCAGGTAGCGCCGCTCCACTTCAAATGAGGGATGCATCAGGCGGTGCGCCAGCGCGCCATCATTGGTGAACAGCAGCAGGCCAGAGGTGTTGACGTCGAGGCGGCCGACCGCCACCCAGCGTCCGGCCGGCGGCGCCGGCAGGCGGTCGAACACCGTCGGGCGCCCCTGCGGATCGCTGCGGGTAGTCACCTCGCCCAGCGGTTTGTGATACAGAAGCACTGCACAAGTGGCGGATTGTTCCGTTTCTGCGCCCATTGGCAGTTGCAGCGGGCGCCCGTCCAGTTCGAAGGCATCGTGCAACGTGGCCCGGTCACCCGGTTTTGCCACCTGGCCATTCACCCGCAGGCGGCCGGCAGCCAGCCATTCCTCGATGCCGCGCCGCGAGCCCAGGCCAGCGGCGGCCAGCAGCTTCTGGATCCGCTCACTCATCCGGATGCCAACCGAACAGGCCGTGCCGCCGGAGCGCCTTCAGCGGGCCGGCAGATGCAGCTTGCCCAGCATCACCGCCTTGCTTTCCGGGTCGCGGGCCTCGATGGCCTCGTCGATCAGCCGGCGCGTCAGGTGCGGTCCGAACAGCTGCATGAAGTCGTAGGCGTAGTTGCGCAGCAGCGTGCCGCGGCGGAAACCCACCCAGGTGGTGTGGATGGGGAACAGGTGCGAGGCATCGACCATCACCAGATCCGCATCCAGCTCCGGCTCGACGGCCACGCTGGCGACGATGCCAACGCCCATGCCCAGCCGTACATAGGTCTTGATGACGTCCGAATCGCGTGCGGTCAGCGCCACGCGCGGCCGCAGCCCCTCGCGCGCGAACAGCGTCTCGAGCGAGGACGGGCCGGAGAAGCTGAAGACATAGGTGACCAGCGGGAATTTCTCCAGCGCCGCCAGCGTCAGCTTCGGCGCACCGGGGCGGGCCAGCGGATGATGCCGCGGCACGATCACCTGGCGGTGCCAGCGGTAGACGGGCAGCAGCACCAGCTCCGGGAACAGCGCCTCGGAGCCGGTGGCGATGGCCAGCTGCACCCGATCGCCGGCCACCATCTCGGAAATCTGCTCGGAGGTGCCCTGGTGCAGGTGCAGGTCGACTTCCGGATAGCGCTTGCGGAAGGCCTGTACCACCGGCGGCAGCACATAGCGCGCCTGGGTGTGCGTGGTGGCGATCGACAGCGTGCCGCGCGCATCCTGGTTCAGGTCGGCGGCAATCGAGCGCAGGCTTTCGATCTCGGCCAGCGCCCGCGAGGCGTATTCCAGCACCTTCGCGCCCTCGGGGGTGACGCGCGCGAAGCTGCGTCCCTCGCGCACGAACAGGTCGAAGCCCAGCTCCTTTTCCAGCTCCTTCAGCGCGCGGCTGATGGCCGGCTGCGAGGTGCCCAGCGCGGCGGCCGCATTGGTGACCGAAAGGCCGTTGCGGGCGACGGCCAGCGCATACTGGAGTTGATGGAAGTTCATATGAGGACCCCGAGAATGACGCAGAATTATTATAACAAACAGTAATCAGCGATTCACGCGCTCCGTTTTACCTTTGCTGGGGGCAACGGCGGGAATTAGAGTCGCCCTCCCGTCCCGGGAATGGACCTCTGCAACGAGGCTGGTGCGCCGATGATTCATGACAGCATCCTGGACACGATCGGCCGCACGCCGATCGTCAAGATCAATCGCATCGCACCGGAGGGCATCACACTGTATGCCAAGTGCGAATTCTTCAATCCCGGCGGGTCGGTCAAGGACCGCCTTGCCATCGCCATCATCGAGGACGCCGAGCGCCGCGGGGCGCTGAAGCCCGGCCAGACCGTGGTTGAGGCAACGTCCGGCAACACCGGCATCGCGCTGGCCATGGTCTGTGCGGCCAAGGGTTATCCGTTCGTGGCCACGATGGCCGAATCCTTCTCGATCGAGCGGCGCAAGATCATGCGCATGCTCGGCGCGAAGGTGATCCTCACGCCCGCCGCCGAGCGCGGCAAGGGCATGGTGCGCAAGGCCGAGGAGCTGGCGAAGAAGAACGGCTGGTTCCTCGCGCGCCAGTTCGAGAATGAAGCCAATCCCGCCTATCACCGCAACACCACCGGACCTGAGATCCTGTCCGCCTTCGCGGGCAAGCGCCTGGACGCCTTCGTCAGCGGCTGGGGAACCGGCGGCACGATGACCGGTGCTGGCGAGATGATCAAGCTGGCGCGGCCGGAGACCCAGGTGGTGGTGGCCGAGCCGGCCAACGCCGCGATGCTGTCGGGCAAGCCCTTCACGCCGCACAAGATCCAGGGCTGGACGCCGGACTTCGTGCCCGGCGTGCTCAATCCCAAGGTGGCCGACCGCATCGTCGAGGTCAGCGACAACGACGCGCTGTCGACCGCGCGCGAGCTGGCCATGCGCGAGGGCATCTTCTGCGGCATTTCCTCCGGTGCCACGTTCGCCGCGGCACTGCAGGTGGCGCGCGACGCGCAGCCCGGCTCGGTCATCCTCGCGATGCTGCCGGACACCGGCGAGCGCTACCTGTCGACGGCGCTGGCAGAAGGCATCAACGAGGGCAGCGACCCTGAGTCCTGAGACCGTGACTGCCGTGCGCATCGAAGAGGTGACCGGATCGGCGCTGCGCGTCGCATCGCTGCCGACGCCGTTCGCGCTGTATCGCGGCGGCTCGCTGGCGCGCGCGCAGGTGGCCTATGAATGCTGGGGCGAGCTCAATGCCGAGCGCAGCAACGCCGTCCTGCTGTTCACCGGCCTGAGCCCGTCGGCGCATGCCGCCTCCTCGGCCGCCGATCCCTCGCCGGGCTGGTGGGAAAGCATGATCGGGCCCGGCCGCGCCATCGACACGGACCGCTGGTTCGTGATGTGCGTGAACTCGCTGGGCAGCTGCTTCGGTTCCACAGGCCCCGCGTCGGTGAATCCGGCCACCGGGCGGCTGTACCGCCTGGATTTCCCGGAACTGGCCGTGGAAGACATCGCCCGTGCCGGCTTCGAGGCGGCGCGCACGCTGGGCATTGAACAGCTCGACACCGTGATCGGCCCGTCGCTGGGCGGCATGGTGGCGGTGGCCTTTGCCGCGGTGGTGCCGGGAGGTGCACGCCGCCTGGTATCGATCTCCGGTTCGGCGGCCGCCTCGCCATTCGCGATCGCACTGCGCAGCGTGCAGCGCGAGGCGGTGATGAGCGATCCGGCGTGGAAGGGCGGGCAGTACGCCAGTGCAGAGAACGGACCGCAGTCCGGCATGCGCCTGGCGCGCAAGCTGGGCACCATCACCTATCGTTCCGCCGCGGAATGGTCGGACCGTTTCGCGCGCCAGGGCATCGGCGAGATCGGCCGGCGCGCGGTGGATCAGGCGCTGAAGCGTGTGCCGGCCGGTTTCGGACCGCGCTTTGCCGTCGAGACTTATCTGGAAGCGCAGGCGGAGAAGTTCGTGCGCGCCTTCGACCCGAACTGCTATCTCTACCTGTCGCGCGCGATGGACTGCTTCGACATCGCCGAGCATGGCGATCCCGCCGAGGTGTATCGGCGCTCTGGCGCGCGGCACGCACTGGTGATCGGCGTGGAGTCCGACTTCCTGTTCGCGATCGGCGAGCAGGCGCAGATCGCAGAAGGCATGCAGGCGGCCGGCATCGAGACGCGCTTCGCCGCGCTGCCCTCGATCGAGGGACATGACGCCTTCCTGGTCGACCTGCCCCGCTTCGATGCCGCGATCCGCGGCTTCCTGGACGCACGACCGGCATGAACTGCGCTGCCGCGCATGCGCGGCAGCCTGCATTCCCCTAACCCGCTGGCGCGTCGCGCGCCGCGGGCAGCGTGAACTGGAAGCGCGCACCCTTGCCTGGTTCGGATTCGGCCCAGATGCGTCCGCCATGCCGCGCGACAATGCGATGCGCGATCGCAAGCCCCACCCCCGTGCCGGGAAAATCATCAACGCTGTGCAGCCGCTTGAACACGCCGAACAGCTTGTCGGCATAGCGCGCATCGAAGCCGACGCCATTGTCCTCGACGCTGTAGACGGCCTCGCCGTTGTCGATCCGTCCGCCGATGCGCACCCGCGGCTGGTCCTGGCGGGAACTGAACTTCAGCGCATTGCCGATCAGGTTCGACCAGACATGGCGGATCACGGTGGAATCGCCCATCGCCGGTGGCAACGGCGTCACGTCGATCTGCGGCTCTGGCCCGGGGTAGAGGGCGCGCGCCTCGGCCAGCACGCCGCGCACGATCCCGTCCATCTGCAGCCGCGACATCTGCAGCGGCTGGCGCGTGGAGCGCGAGAACGCCAGCAGGCCGACGATCATGCGGTCCATGCTCTGCGCACCGTCATGGATCACCTGCACCACATGGCCGCCTTCCTCGTCGAACTGGCCGGCGTAGTCCTCCTTCAGGCGCAGCGCGAAGTCCTTCACGAACAGCAGCGGCGCGCGAAGGTCATGCGAGATGGAATAGGAGAAGGATTCAAGGTCGGCATAGGCTGCGGCCAGTTCTTCGGCGCGCTGGCGCTCGGCGGCCTGCAGCTGCACCACCTCGCGCTTCAGCTGCACCAGGTTCAGTGCCCGCGAGATCACCGGACGGGCGATGTTCAGGCTGAAGGGCTTGAGGATGTAGTCCAGCGCGCCGCCCTGCATGGCCATCACCGCGGTGTCGATGGTGCCGTGGCCGGTCATCACCACCGCGCCGATGTCCGGGTCGACTCCGCGCACCGCCGCGATCAGCGCGATGCCATCCATCTCCGGCATCATCAGGTCGGTGAGCAGCAGGTCATATTGCCCCGGCTGCAACGCCGCCAGCGCATCGCGCGGCGAGCCGAAGCCGCGCGTGGCATATCCCTCGAGCTCGAGCGTGTCGCACAGCGCGCGCAGCTGCATGGGCTCGTCATCGACGATCAGCAGGCGGCCGCGCACGGTCTGGCTCATGGCGCCAGCTCCGCGAAGGCGGCGCGCAGCTCGTGCAGTCGCGGCGGCTTGCTCAGCACTCGATCGACGAACGGCGGCTTGTCGTTGGCCGCGATCATGCGCTGGCCCCAGCCGGTGAGCAGCACCAGCGGCGTGTCGGGCGACAGCGCCTTGATCGATGCGGCCACCTTGCGCCCATCGACATAGGGCATGCCGAGGTCGGTGATCACCAGATCGAAGTTCTCGCCGCGCTTGCGCGATTCGGTGAAGGTGTCGACGCCGGCCTGGCCGCCGCTGGCGCTGGTGATCAGGTGGCCGTCCTGCTGCAAGGTGTCGCGCAGCGATTTCAGCAGCAGCGGATCATCGTCGATGAGCAGGATGCGCAGCGGCCGCGGCGGCGCGGCGATGGTGCGGATGCGCACTGTGGCCGCAGTCGCAACGCCGGTGGTCGTGAAGATCAGGCGCATCGTCGTACCCATGCCCGGCGAGCTGTCGATCTCGAGCGACGCGCTGTGGCGCTGGACCATGCCATATACCATCGCAAGGCCCAGGCCGGTGCCACGCTCGCCCTTGGTGGTATAGAACGGCTCCAGGCAGCGGCGGCGCGTGTCCTCGTCCATGCCGACACCGGTGTCTGAAACTTCGATGACCACCGAGGTGCCCTCCGGCGCCGCCACCGCGCGGCTGCGCACCGTCAGGATGCCGCCATTGGGCATGGCGTCCACGGCGTTGAAGATCAGGTTGGTCAGCGCATCGCGGATCTCGTTGTCGGCGCCAGTGAACTCGGGCAGGTCGGTGGCCAGCTCGGTCTTCAGGTCGATGGCCACGCCCTGGCGCTGCGGCTGGTCGCTCCAGCGCGGCCGGGTCAGCTCGACCACCTGCTGGATCACGCGGTTCACATCGACGCGGTCCAGCGTGCGCTGCACGTCGCGCTCCCGATAGAACTCGCGCATGCGCGCCACGGTGCGCGCCACATCGTCGACGGCCTGGCGAATGGTGGTGAGGTAGCCCCGTGCGCGGTCGCTGAGGTCCTGTTCGTGCTCGAGCAGCGCCTCGGTATACAGCGCTACCGGCGAGACTGCATTGTTGATGTCGTGCGCGATGCCGCTGGCCATCTGGCCCAGCGCGCGCAGCCGCTCCTGCTGCAGGATCGTCAGCTGCGACTGTCGCAGCTCGTCATAGGCCTGCTGGAGCGCGCCATACAACGTCGCCTGACGACTGGCCAGCGCCACGTGTTCTGCGAGCTGGCGCAGGAACTCGCATTCTCCACTGCTGAAGGCATGCTTCTGGTGGCGCGCGCATACCAGCACGCCGTACACATCGCTCTCGAACATCAGCGGCGCCAGCACCACCGAGCACAGGCCGGTGGCGGCAAGCTTGCGCATGAATGGCAGCGGAATCTCCGACGCGTCCGGTTCATACACCAGGTCGCCCAGCAGGCTGCGCGCCATCGCCCCCTGGCCATCGGCCACCTGCGCGCCGTCGACCAGGTCCAGCGCGGTGGACTGCGTGCGGCTGGCGGGCCCCGCGCGTCCCACCGTCAGCGAACGTTCGGCCGCGTCATGCAGCAGCACCATCGCAAAGTCCACCGGCAGGTTGTGCTCCAGGTTCGTCAGCACTACATCGAAGATGCTGGGCATGTCCTGGCGGTCGCCGATGGCGCGGGTGATGTGCTGCAGCAGGTCGAGGCGTCCCAGGTGCGATTGCAGCTTCTGCTCGGAAAGGCCGATCTGCCGCAGCATGTGGTTGAAGGCGTCGGTGAGCGCGTCGAACTCGGCTGCGCCGGTGCGCTCGGCCCGCACCGAATAGTCGTGGCGCTCCGACACCGCGCCCGCGGTGCGCTGCAGGGCCACGATGGGATGCATCAGCCGCTGGCGCAGCCGGCGCGAGATCAGATAGGCGGCGAGGCTCGCCAGCATCGCCACCACCAGCACGATCCCCGCATACAGCCCCGCGCGGTCGTAGATGCCGCGCAGGTCGGCGCGCACATACAGCGTGCCCAGCTGTCGCTGTCCATCCATTACCGGCTGGAAACCACTGAAGGTCAGGCCTTCGAAGCGGTAGCCGGTTGCCTCGGGCGAACGCGGCAGCAGCCGCGGGTCCGCATTGGCCGGATAGGCGGCGAACAGGCGGCCGCGCGAGTCATACAGCGTCGCGGCGGTGATGCGCGGATCGGCCTGCAGCGCGGAGAGCACCACCTCGGCATCGCGCGAATTCTCGAAGGCCAGCGCCGCGCTGCTGTTGATGGCGATGGCCTGCCCCAGTGCACGGAACTGCCGCAGGCTGTCCTGGCGGAAGCTGTAGAGGTCATAGGCGAAGAAGGCCGCCGAGGTGATGATCAGCACGGAGCTGCTGCTGATCAGGATGGCCCGCATGAATGCGTGGCTCAGCGACTTGGAGGCAGCCATGCTAGCGGACCTCCTGCGTGACGATCTCCGCCGGACGCAGCAGGTTGGAGCTGATGGTCAGTCCGGCGACCCGCGCCGCCGCAAGATTGATGCGCAGCCGGATGCGGTTGCGCTCATTGACCATCTCGATCATCACGCCACGATGCGCCGAACCGGGCACGTCCGACACGGTCAGCGTGCCGCTGCGCGGCAGGCCGGCGAGGATGCCGGGCAGCTGCGCGGCCTCGGAACGTCCGATGAAAATGATATGGCCCGCGCTCTCGGCCAGGCCCGGCTGCATCGGCCGCACCACCAGCGGATGCCCGTCCACACTTTCGCCGCGCACGGCTTCCTTGAGCGCGGGCAGCAATGACTCGCCGCCAGCCAGCGCGATCACGAATGGCTGCGCGGCCGAGGCGAAGATTCCCGGCGGCCACTCGACGAAATGTGCGAAGTTGAACAGGAACACGGCCTTGACTGCATCCTCGGCCACCGGTGTGGCCGGATGGACCGGCGCGGGCACGAGGTGGCCGGTCGCCAGCAGGCCGGCAAGCAAAACGCCGCGCAGGCGTTTCAGTGGCGCCACGTCACCCTGCCGTACACGCTGCGCTTGATCTGCGTGCGCGCGGGCCCGGGGAAACCATATTCGACGTGCCGCGCGTGCAGCAGGTTGCGGCCCACCAGGGCCAGTTCCAGATGATCGGTGGCCTGCCAGGCCAGCCTTGCATCCATCTCGATGTAGTCCGGCACGATGCCCGGTTCCGGTCCGTCGCTGATGTGCAGGCGATCGACCCACCTGAGGTTCGCATCCAGTTCAAGTCGCCACGGCAGGCTCACCGAGGTGCCCAGCATCACCTGCTGCTGCGGATCGGCCGTCTCGTTGCGGCCGTTGCTGATGTCGATGGCGCCGGGCCGCACATGCAGGTCGTCATCGAGGAAGTTGTAGCCGGCGCGCAGGCTCCAGCGGTCGCTGATCTCGGCGGTCCCCGAGAACTCCCAGCCCCAGGTGCTGCCCCGCAGGTCGTTGGCCATGCGGAATGGCAGCAGCACTTCCGGGGTGATGGTGATGGTGCGCACATCGTCATATTCGTTCAGGAACAGCGACAGCGAGGTGCTGACGCGCCGGCCGAACCTGCCGCGATGGCCCGCCTCATAGGCGATGAGTTTTTCCGAGCCGAAGTCCGGGTTGCCGTACAGCAGCGGAAAGCCGGGCGGCGCGGCCTGGAACACATCGCGGTCCAGGCGCGAGGGAATGCGCACCGCGCGGGAGATCGCCGCCCAGGTCATGTGCGAGGGATTGACGCGCCATTGCAGTCGCGCGCTGGGTTGCACCTCCAGTCCGGTGTAGTCGTGATGCTCGAACTTGCTGCCCAGTGTCAGCAGCAGTCCCTCGCGCAGCTGGATCTCGTCCTGCAGGAACAGGCTGTAGAGCGTCTGGTCGAGGCGGGCCGGCAGCACGGCGATGGCGGCGGCGTTTTCGACGTCGTCGCGCATGTGCCGGAAACCCAGGCCCCAGGTGAGCGTGTGCGCGGCATGCGGGTGGAAGCGATGCTGGAAATCCAGGTCGAAGGTGACCAGGTCGTCCCGGAATTCTCCGCCCGGCGCAACGGGTGCATCGCCGACCAGCAGTGGCGGGATGGCATCCTCGTAGCGCGTCCAGTCAACATAGGCCTGCAGGCTGAGATCGCCGTCATCTGCCAGCTCGCGGCTCCAGCGCGACAGCAGGTTCGCACCGGTCAGGCGGGTCTGCCCGTCGGCAACCTCCGGGTCGTTTTCCTTGTTGCGGTAGACATCACCCTGCACGGTGAGCGCGCCACCGCGGGCCGCTCCGTCGAGGCGGAAGCCACCCTGCACGCGGCGCCAGTCGTCGTCCGCCGGTGCGCCATCGCTGCGCAGGTTCTCGTCCTGGTCCACATGCTTGCCGAACACGCGCATGTGCCAGCCCGGCGAGAGGTCGGTGCCATAGCGGGCCCCGAGCACGCGCTGCTGCGGCCCTGCGGCCGCAGTGGCGAACAGGCCCTGCGTCTGTGCCGCGCTGCGCGTGATGACGCTGATCACGCCGTTGACGGCATTGGCACCCCACAGTGTGCCGCCGGGTCCGCTGACCACCTCGATGCGTTCCACGTCTTCGAGCAGGTAGCCCTGCGCCTCCCAGAACACGCCGGAGAACAGCGGCGTGTAGACACTGCGCCCGTCGATCAGCACCAGCATCTTGTTGGCCAGTTCGGTATTGAAGCCACGCGCGGTGACGCCCCAGTTGTGCGCATCGCGCTGTGCCACCTGCAGGTTGTGCGCAAGCCGCAGCGCCTCGGCCAGTGTCGTGGCGCCGGCACGGCGCAGCTGCTCACGCGTGATCACCTGCACCGCAGCCGGTACATCGGCCAGGCGTTCGGGGCGGCGCGTCACCGAGGTCACCTCGAGGTTCATCAGCTCCTCGACGCTCATGCGCTTCAGGTCGCTGAGTCCTGCAGGGTCTTCGGAGGCATGCGAGGCAATCGGGGAAAGGGCCAGCAACGCCAGCACTGCGGTCTGCAGCATCACGATTCCGGGCAGAGCGCCCACCCGCAAGCCCCGGAAAGGAATCCAGCAGCCACGGATCATCTTCATGAGAGTGATCATCCCCCTCTCCGGCAGCCTGGGCGCAATGCCGCAGGCATTATGTGTCGCAGCGCATCAAGGATGGAAGGGGACTTGATTGGTCAAACAGGCAATCGCGCTGACAATGTGTCGCAAGTCACGCTATGCGAAGGGAGTTTTCCTCACTGCCGGGGAGTTGAATGCACGTGCGCGCGGGCGGTGATAGCTTGGCGCGATGACTGAGGGCGCCACTTCACCCGTCCGCATTCTCTTCGTCGAGGACATGAAAGAGGATGTCGAGCGGGCGATCCATCACCTCAGGCGCAATGGCCTGAACTGCGAGTGGCAACGCGTCGAGACCGAGTCCGGCCTGGTCGAGGGCCTGCGCCAGTTTGATCCGGACCTGATCCTGTCCGACTTCTCGCTGCCCCAGTTCGATGGCATGTCGGCATTGAAGGTGGCCTGCCAGCATGCGCCGCGCAAGCCCTTCCTGTTCCTGTCCGGCACCATCGGCGAGGAGCGCGCCATCCAGGCGCTGCGCGCCGGTGCCGTCGACTATGTACTGAAGGAAAACCTGGCGCGCCTGGTGCCGGCCATCCAGCGCGCGCTCGCCGAGGCGGAGGCACGGCGCGAACGGGATCGCCAGCAGGC
This sequence comes from uncultured Steroidobacteraceae bacterium, assembly GCA_964417875.1. Classification (GTDB taxonomy): domain Bacteria; phylum Pseudomonadota; class Gammaproteobacteria; order Steroidobacterales; family Steroidobacteraceae; genus ZC4RG30. Next base: position 27,063 of record CAYQJU010000024.1, on the reverse strand, counting down.
GCAGATCGCGCGCCTGAACCGTGTGCTGCGCATGCTCGGCGGCATCAACGGCCTGGTGCTGCGCATCCGCGACCGCAACGAATTGCTGCGCGAGACCTGCCGCCTGGCCGTGGCCGAAGGCGGATACGCCGCGGCGATTGCCGCCGCCGAAGTGCCTGGCTCTGCCACCATCCAGCCGGTGGCCTGGAGCGGCCTTGATCCGGATGTCACCGCGCAACTGTCCGATCGCGTCGCCGCCGCGGTGACCCGGGACGAAGGGCCGGTCGGCGGCGTGATCCATTCTGGACGTGAGTTCGTGTGCAATGACACCGGTGACGCCGGACTGCCCGGCGGCGTGCACAAGCTGATGAGCCAGTCCGGCATGCGCACGCTGGTGGTGCTGCCACTGCGGGTCGATGGCACCACCATCTCGGTGCTGGTGCTCACCGCGCGCGATGCCGACGTGGTGGGCGATGAAGAGCTCGCGATGCTGCGCGAGATGGCCGGCAACATCTCGTTCGGCCTGCAATACCTGCAGCGCGACACCCGTGCCCGCTTCCTGTCGCATTTCGACCCGCAGACCGGCATCGCCAAGCGGCCACTGTTCTGCGAGCGCGTGCAGCGCCTGGTCGCGCTGGATGTCAGCCCGCGTACGCGCCATGCCGTGATCGTCATGGACATCGAGCGGCTGAGCGTGATCAACGATTCATTCGGTCGCCGCATTGGCGACCTGCTGCTGCAGCATGTTGCCGATCGCCTCAAGCAGACGTTTCCGAATGGCCAGATCGCGCACTTTGCCGGCGGCACCTTCGCGCTGCTGCGCACCCAGGGAGAGCGCAGCGACGAGCAGATCAAGGCCAACGGTCGCCGGCAGGCAGAGAAAATCTTCGGCACGCCGTTCGAGATCGAGGGGCAGACCATTCCGGTTGCGGCGCGCGCGGGCGCGGCCCTCTGGCCCGATGACGGCAGCGATGCGATGACGCTGGTGCAGAATGCGGAGGCGGCGCTGCAGTATGCGCGCGAGAGCGGCGAGCGCATGGTGCGCTACAACGCCGCCGCGCGCTCCAACCGCGTCGGCCAACTCGCCCTCGAGCATCGCCTGCGCTTTGCGCTCGACAAGCAGGAATTCGAGCTGCATTACCAGCCCAAGGTCAGCGTGGCCTCGCGGCGCGTGCGCGGCGCCGAGGCTTTGCTGCGCTGGCGCCGGGACGAGGAAGGGCTGGTCTCGCCGGGCCTGTTCCTGCAACCGCTGGAAGCCACCGGCCTGATCGTGCCGGTGGGCAACTGGGTGATCCGCCAGGCCGCGATCGACTGCCAGCGGTGGATGCAGGCAGGGCTTGCGCCAGTGCGCGTCGCGGTGAACATCTCGCCGGTGCAGCTTCGCCAACCGGAGTTCGAGCAGCAGTTCCTGGAAGCGGTGGCCGGCTGGTCCAATGCGGAATGGGGCCTGGACATCGAGATCACCGAGGGCATGCTGCAGGAGGATGCGCCGCAGGAGATCGACAAGCTGCGACGCCTGCGCGAGGCTGGTATCCAGATCGCGATCGATGACTTCGGCACCGGCTATTCCTCGCTGAGCCGCCTGGCGACGCTGCCGATCGATACGCTGAAGATCGACCGCAGCTTCGTTGCACGCAGCCTTGACGGCCCGTCCGGCAGCAGCCTGGTGCGCACCATCATCGCGCTGGCGCGATCACTCGAGATGCACACCGTGGCCGAGGGCGTGGAGCGGGCCGAAGAGCTGGAACTGCTGCTGCAACTGGGCTGCGATCACTCGCAGGGTTTCCTGCACAGCCCGGCGGTGCCGGCCGCCGATTTCGCCACTCTGCTGCGCAATGGCGCAGGCAATTTCATCCGCGCCGCACCGCCGGCGCAGCGCGCAGCGCGCCGCGCCGGCGGCTGACCCGACGCGCCTCAGCCGCTGTTGCGCAGCGCCGTGGCCACGGCGTTGATGCTCAGGTGGATGCCCTCGGCCACGCGCGGATCGGCATCGCCGGCGCGATGCCGCCGCAGCAGTTCCACCTGCACCAGGTTCAGCGGTTCGATATAGGGCAATCGCAGGCGGATCGAGGTTTCCAGCCGCGGGTTCCTCTCCAGCAGCCGCGACTGGCCGGTGATTTCCAGCAGCACATCGCGGCTGCGCTTCCAGCCTGCCTCGATGCGGCTGAAATAATGCGTGGCCAGCGCCGGGTCGGTGACCAGCGTCAGGTAGCGCCGCGCGATCGCAAGATCACTCTTGGCCAGCACCATCTCCATGTTGTCGAGCGTGGTGCGGAAGAAGGCCCAGCCCTGCGCCATCTCGCGCAGCAGCCCGCGGTCGCCAAAGGCGGCCAGCGCATGCCCCGCGCCATACCAGCCCGGCAGCATCACGCGCGCCTGTGCCCAGGAGAACACCCAGGGGATGGCACGCAGGTCCTCGATGCGGTCGGACTTCGTGCGTGATGCGGGTCGCGAGCCGATCTTCAGTTGCGCGATCTCCTGCAGGGGCGTGAACTCGCGGAAGAAGCGACGGAAGGCATCATCGCCATAGACCAGTTCGCGATAGGTGCGGAAGGCATCGGCGGAGATCGACTGCATCGCTGCGCGGAAGGCCTTCTGCTCGCCATGCACCGGCTGCGGCGCCAGCGAGGCCATCACGGTGGCCGCGGCCATGGCCTCCAGATTCGCGGCCGCATTCTGCCGCGTGCCGTACTTGGCGGCGATCACCTCGCCCTGCTCGGTGATGCGGATGCGTCCCTGCACCGTGCCGAGCGGCTGGGCACGGATGGCTGCCGCTGCCGGACCACCGCCGCGTCCCACGCTGCCGCCGCGGCCATGGAACAGCTGCATGCGGATGCCGGCTTCCTCGAACACCGTCGCCAGCGCGCGGCTGGCCTCGTTCAGGCTCCACACCGAAGTGAGATAGCCGCCATCCTTGTTCGAATCGGAATAGCCGACCATCACTTCCTGCACGCCGCGGCGCGCGGCGGCTGCATGGATCCCGGGCAGCGCCAGCCACTCGCGCATGATGGCGGGCGCGCGCTCCAGGTCGGCGATGGTCTCGAACAGCGGCACCACCATGATCGGGGCCGCGGCCGGATCTTCGGCGCGATACAGCCCGGCTTCTTTCAGCAGCAGGTTGACCTCGAGCATGTCGGACACGCTCTCGGCCTTCGAGATGATGTAGGTGGTGATGCTGTCGGGCCCATAGCGCGCATGCGAGACGGCCGCCTCGCGCACGATGGCCAGTTCCGAACTGCACTCCTCGCCATAGTCGGCGAACGGGCTCCACAGCGGGCGGGGACTGGCAAGCTCGCGGCGCAGCAGTTCGACGCGCGCGGCCTCGTCGAGCGCGTCGTAGTCCGCTTCGACGTCGGCCACGCGCAGCAACTCGGCCACCACGCGGGCATGCACCTCGGAGTTCTGCCTGAGGTCGATGGTGGCGAGGTGGAAGCCGCAGGCCTCCACCAGGCGGATCAGCCGGCCCAACGCGCCGCTGCTGGCGAGAAGACCGGCTCCATGTTCGGCCAGACTGTGCGCCAGCGCGCTCAGGTCATCGCGCAGCTGCTGCGGCGACGCGTACGCCGGCGCCTGCGTGTTCGGGGCACGCGCGGGCGGCTGGCCGGCAATGGCCGTGAAGGTTGCGGCGAGGCGCGAATAGATGCCCACCAGTGCGCGCCGGTAGGGTTCATCGCGCCGGCCGGCATAGTCATCGCCACTGGCGTCGGCCAGCGCCCGCACGGCCTCGCTGACCTGGGCCAGCTCGGTGGAAACAGACAGCTCCTTGCCCAGCGCATGCACCTGCGAAAGATAGCTGCCCAGCACCGCGCGCGAGGCGGTGCGCAGCGCATAGCGCAGTGTTCCGGCATTGACGTTGGGATTGCCGTCGCGATCGCCGCCGATCCACGTGCCCAGGCGCAGGAAGGAGCCTGTGCGTTGCGGCAGCAGCCGGTCCCAGCGCGCATACAGCTGTGGCAGCACTTCCAGCAGCACATCGCGAAGGTAGGCCAGCGCGATCTCCACCTCGTCCTGCACCTGCATGCGCTCGCGGCGCAGCGGCCGCGTCTGCCACAGCAGCGCAATCTGCCGAACCAGCGCCTGCTCGATCACATCGCCGCTGGGCGTCTCGGTCGCGCCGCCGTCGCGCAGCGCCATGAGCTCTGCGATGTGCGCGCGATGATCGAGCATGCTCTTGCGCATCACCTCGGTGGGATGTGCGGTGAGCACCGGCACCACCAGTGCATGCTCGAGCAGGCGCGCGACCTGCGCGGCATCGACGCCGGCCGCCGCCAACTCCCCGAGTACAGCTTCCATGCCGGCGCCCTCCTCGGTCGCACCGCCCTGCCGGTCCTCGGCGAGGTTGGCGAGCATCGAGAACAGCATGAAACCGCGCACGAAATCGAGCTGCTCGTCCGGCGCCAGCGCGGTGAGGTTCTGTCCGAGCGCGGCTTCATCGGCCAGGCCGCGATGCACCTGCACCGAGCTGGCGCGGATCGCCTCGATGCGCGCGAACAGCTGCTGGCCGCCATGTGCGCGGATCACGTCGCCCAGCAGGCGTCCCAGGTAGCGGATGTCGGTGTTCTGGGTCACGGGCTTTGGCTGCTTCATGCGGCAAGGATGCAATATTCCGCCCGGTCGCGTCCGATTTGCCGCGAATGCCGCAGTTATCCGGCTCCTCTTCGCAGGACTGCACTGACAAGCTCTGTGCCGTGACACTTCCAGCCCGACCCGTGATCTTCGCCCTCGTCCTCGCCCTGGTGCTCGGCCTGCTCGTGTGGGTCGTGTTCCGGGGTGGGGATGCTTTTTCCGCCGCGCGGCCGCTGCGGCTGGCAACGTGGAACATGGAATGGCTGGTGGCGCCTGAAACCGCGCGCATCGCACGCATCGCCTGCCGCGATGGGCAGCGTGCACCACTGCCCTGCGATGTGGCGCGCAGCCACGCGCGCGACAGCGCCGACCTGCGCGCCATCGCCGCCGAGGTGCGGCGTCTCGACGCCGATGTCATCGCCTTCCAGGAAGTCGAGAACGTCGCCATCGCACGCCGCGTGTTCCGCGGCTACGACATCTGCATGACCGGGGGTGAAGGCGCGCAGCACGCGGGCTTCGCATTCAGGCCGCGGCGCGGCATCCGCTGCGAGCCTCCGCTTGAAAGCGTTGCTGCAGGTCGGGGCCGCGCCGGCCAGCCCCTGCTGCTGCACACCGGCGACGGTCCGCCACTGCATCTGCTGTCCGTGCACCTGAAGTCCGGCTGCTCACGCGATGCGCTCGACTCCGGCACATCCGCCTGCGTGCTGCTTGCCGCACAGGCGCAGGCGCTGGGTGAATGGATCGCGGCACGTGCCGAAGCGCAGGAACGATTCGTTGTGCTCGGCGACCTGAATCGCGCCGGCGCTCCCGATGCAGAAGATCCCTTCTGGCAGATGCTCGATGCCTCACGCTTCGATGCCGCGGCCAGCCACCTGCCGTTCCGCAACTGCGTGTTCGGCGCACCTTATGAAGCCTTCATCGACCACATCCTGGTCGACCGCGCGCTGCTGCCGCAGCTTCACGCCGAGGGCTTTGCGCAGATGCGCTTTCACGCAGCGAAATCCACCCGCTACCGTCTACCCGACCATTGCCCAGTCAGAGTTTCCCTCTCGCTGGCGCAGGTCGTGTAGTAGCCTTGAATAAGTGAAGTCGCGGCTTCGCGCTGCACCATCGGCATGCATAATGTGAAGCAGTTCCGGATATCTGCACACGGGGAAGCCAGTGGAACGTCGCCTACACACCAGACATCGGGCAAGGACGCTGGTGTACATCATCATGCCGGACGGGCGTCGTTCACTCTGCAAGGCCGTGAACCTGAGCGCCACCGGAGTCTTCATCCGCACATCGGGACTGGGCCTGCGCAAGGGCCAGAAAGTCGAGCTCGCATTCGCCATCAACCTGGGCTCGATCACCAAGCTGCATCGACGCACCGCAGTGGTGGCGCATGTGTCCGGCGGCGGCACCGGACTGATGATGGAAGCCTACGCGGCGCGCTGAGCCGCGGCGGCCTGTCGCTCCCTGCCTTGAATCACGACGGGTGGTGCGGCCACGGGCTGCACCGGCATCCATGACGGCGAGCAGCATCGGGCTGTGCCTGGTCGAGCCGGCCGCATTCGGTTTCAATCCACAGACCGCGACGACCAACCACTTCCAGCAGGCGGCCAGCGACATCACAGCCACGCAGTCGGCAGCCGCCGCACGCCGCGAGTTCAACGGGCTGGTCAGCGCACTGCGCGCCGTCGGCATTCCGCTGGCCGTCACCGCTGACACGCCCCAGCCTGCCAAACCCGATGCGGTGTTCCCGAACAACTGGGTGAGCTTCCACGCCGATGGCACGGTGGTGCTCTACCCCATGCACGACCCGGTGCGCCGCGCCGAGCGGCGCGAGACGGTGATCCAGCAGGTGAAGCTGCAGCTGGATTTCACCGAGCGCCGTCGCATCGACCTGAGCTTCGAGGAAAACCGTGGCCGCTTCCTCGAAGGCACCGGCAGCCTGGTGCTCGACCATCTCCACCGCATCGCCTATGCCTGCCGCTCGCCCCGCACCGATGCGGCGCTGCTGTCGGAATGGGCGCGATTGATGGACTACGAGCCCTTCCTGTTCGATGCGGCCACGCCCGATGGCGTGCCCGTCTATCACACCAATGTGCTGCTGTGGATCGGCACGGACATCGCAGGTTGCGGCCTTGAATGGGTGGCACGCGGGCAGCGCGATGCGCTGCTGCAGCGACTGCAGGCCTCGGGACGCGAGGTGCTCGCGCTGGGCGATGCACAGCTGCGCGCCTTCGCCGGCAACATGCTCGAGGTGCCCGCGCCCGATGGCATGCGCCAGCTGGTGATGTCGGCACGCGCCGCGGCCTCGCTCGATGCGTTCCAGAATGCCCGGCTGCGACGGGCCGGCTGCGAACCTCTGGTCGCCGCAGTGCCGGTGATCGAGCAGCTCGGCGGCGGCAGCGTGCGCTGCATGCTGGCCGAGGTGCCATTGCACGGCAGGCCATCATGAGCCTTGCGATGCGGGTCCTGCAGAGGCTGGCCGCCGCGCGTGCGCACGAAGATGCCACGCCGCAGTTCGTCTCCGGCGCTGCGATGGCGGCCGAGCTCGCCGTCACGCGCAGTGCCGTGTGGAAGGCGATGGGCATCCTGCGCGAGCGGGGCACCGAGATCGAGGCCATCACGCACCGCGGCTACCGGCTGCTGCGACCCACCAGCCCGCTCGGCGCCGATGGCGTGCTGCAGCGCCTGTCGCCGGCGGTCCGTGCGTGCCTGCGCGAGGGGCGCTGCGTGGACGAGATCGCATCCACCAACAGCGCGCTGATGGAACGCGGCGCTCCGCCGCCGGGCCAGTTCGATTTCCTCACCGCCGAATACCAGAGCGCCGGTCGCGGCCGCCTGGGACGCACCTGGCTTGCGCCGCCCGGCGGCGCGGTGTGCATGTCCTGGTCCTGGTGCTTCGAGGGCATCGGCGACCGGCCCGGGGCTCTCAGCCTCGCCACCGGTGTCGCCGTGCTGCGCGCGCTGGCAACACTGGGCATCACCGGCGCAGGCCTCAAATGGCCCAATGATCTGGTGACCCCGCATGGCAAGCTCGGCGGCATCCTGATCGAGATGCGCTCGGAGGCCGCCGGCCCGCTGCATGTGGTGGTGGGCCTGGGGCTCAATGTCACTCTGGGTGATGCCATGCGCGAATTCATCGGCGCGGCGGGCGGCAACCAGGCGGCGGACCTCGCCGGCCTGTGCGCCGATGGCCGGCCGCCGCTGCGCGAGGCGCTGGTCGCGGTCCTGCTCGAAAGCAATGTCACGCTGCTGCGCGACTTCGCGCGCGACGGATTCGCCGCGGCGCGCGAGGAATACCTGGCGGCCGATGCATTGCGCGACCGGCCCGTGTGCATCATCGGTGGTGGAGCGCGGGTGCCGGGCGGCATCGCCCGCGGCGTCGATGCCGACGGCGCACTGCTGGTCGAGCACGAGGGCCGCATGCATGCCGTGGTGGCCGGCGAAATCTCGGTGCGGCCCGAAGGGGATTCATGAACACACTGCTGTTCGATGCGGGCAACACCCGCCTGAAATGGGCACTGGTGCGCAACGGGCGCCTGGGTCCACAACGCGCCACGCTGCGCACCGCGCTGCCGGCCTTTGCCACATGGCTTGAAGGCGCTCCGGCCATCGACCGCGCCGTGGGTGTCAACGTGGCCGGTGCGCCGGTGGAACGCTTCCTTCGCGCCGCGCTGCGCAAGGCTGGCGCGCCGCGCCCGGAGTTCCTCACCAGCAGCCGCGAGGCCGCCGGCGTGCGCAATGCCTATGCTCGGCCCGGGCAACTGGGCGCCGATCGCTGGGCCGCGGCGGTGGCTGCATGGCATCGGGCCGGCTGCTATCGCACCGTATGCGCCATCGGCATCGGCACTGCGCTGACGCTCGACCTCATCGACCAGGACGGCCACCATCGGGGCGGCCTGATCGCGCCGGGCCCGGCACTGATGGTCGATTCACTGCTGGGACGCACCGCCGACATCGCCAGCCGTGCTGCGGCAGGCCGCGGCCAGGCGCGGCGACCTGCCGGCCTGCATCCGCTGGTGCCACCGCTTTCCGGCGCCACCGGCCCGGCCATCCACGAAGGCTGCCTGGCCGCCGCGGCCGGCTTCATCGACCGCACCGTCAACCAGATCACGCGTGCGCTGAACGTGCGTCCGGTGGTGTTCATCACCGGCGGCGGCAGTGCCGCGGTGATCGAGCGCATCCGCAGTGCCTGCAAGCCCTGCGATGACCTGGTGCTGCGCGGCGTGGCCACCATTGCCGAAGTGCCCATCCGCCGCCGGGCTTGATACCCTTCGCGGCATGATCCGCATCGTCGTGCTGGTGCTGGCCGCGGCCAACCTGATGTATTTCGGCTGGTCCCGGTGGGTGGACCAGGAGGCGCCGCGGCTGGTGGCGCCAGAGCACGCCGGCATCACCACTTCCGTTTCATCCGTCGCGCCAGCGGCAGACTCCGGCGCCGTGTGCACCATGGTCGGTCCCGCCGCCGACGAAGTGCACGCCATGGAGATCGACCAGCTGCTGCGCGATCAGCAGCTGCTGCCACTTCGCCGCACCGTGACGGCAGAAGTGCCCGACGGATGGTGGGTGCACCTGGACAATGCCGATGCGGCCGGCCGGGCCCGCGCGCTGCGCGCGCTGCGCAACGCCGGCCATGCCGACGCCGCCGCCTTGCCCGACGACCCGCAGTTCCGCATTTCCATCGGCCTGTTCCCGGAGCAGGCCCGTGCCGAGGACCAGGCTGCGGCGGTGCGCACACTGGGCCTGGAACCGACAGTGGCGCGGCGCATGCGCCAGGACACCGCCCACTGGTTCGAACTGCCCGGCACGCCCGCATCGGCCGTCGATCTCTCGCGCCTCGCAGCCGAAGGCGTGGAGACCGCCGCGCTGCGGCTGCAGCCCTGCGAGGGCGAAGGGGATGTGTCCATCGACGCCATCATGCCGCCCGGCGCCGCAGTGACTGCCCCGGTCGCAGCGGGCCCGGCGGTATAATCACCGGCTCTGCCCCCAAAGCATTGTGGTGATGCAGCGGTTTTGTAAACCGCAGAGCTTGGTTCGATTCCGAGTGGGGGCACCAGGATCGCGCAGCGCACAGCGTCCTGCACCGTTCCCCTGCCCACGCTGCCGATCCGCTCGGGAATCCTGCGAGACCTGCATCGCCCTGCAACTGCGCCGACCGGCTCATCGCACCGCCCCCATGTTGCTCCAGCTCACCTTGCGGGTCAGCACCATCACCAGCGCCAGCAGGCCGAACACCAGCAACGAGCCCATCAGCAGCGCGTAGTCTTCTGAACTGAGGATTCCATACAGCAGCGCGTAAAGGCTCGCGAGTGCGACACCGAAGCCCAGCCCCTGGGCGCGGCTGTCCAGCACATGCCGGACGTAGTAGCTGACCAGCGTCACGCAGGCGAAGGCCGACACCGCATAGGCGGCGGCGAAGCCGATGTGTTCGGAGAAGGACAGCAGCAGCAGGAAGAACATCGCCAGCGCCAGGCCGACCAGTCCGTACTGCACCGGATGGACACTGACCCGGCGCAGCACCTCGGTGAGGAAGAACCCGGCGAAGGTCAGGCCGATGAACAGGAAGGCATATTTCGCGGCGCGTTCACTCTTCAGGTACTGGTCCACCGGATCGACGAAGCTCACACCGAAGGTGCGCGCATGAAAGGCGCCGCAGGCGTCCGCGGCGCCACCGCGGCAGCGCGCCAGCAGCTCCTGCATGTTGGTGGAGAAGAACGAGGTCTCCCATTGCGCGGTGAACCCGTCGCTGCCGATGGCGCGCTCACGCGGCAGGAAGTCACCGACGAAACCCGGATGCGGCCAGTCGGAGCGCAGGCGCACATTGGTCTCGCGGCCGAGTGGCGCCAGGCGGAACTCGCCGGTGCCGGTCAGCGCCAGCGCAATCTCGAAGTCGATGCGCCGCGCCGCGCTGCCTGCGCCGCCGGGAAGCGGCGCCTGCACGCCACTGGCGAACAGGCCGGTGCCAGTACCGGGCTCGAACGGCACCTCCATCGCGTCGGCGCGCAGCACCAATGCATTGCCGATGCCGCGGATGTCGCTGATGCCCAGCGCCAGGTGCGGCGTGCCGAAACGATAACTGGCCGCATCCTCCGTGACGCCATAGTCCGCCGGGATATCGATGGCCCCGCGCAGCTGCGTGTCGGCGCGATAGACGCGCGCACGGTAGATGCCGCGCCGGCGCTCCTCGGTGGCCAGTGTGCCCTGCACATCCAGCCTGGCGGGCAGCAACTGCAGCTCGCCACTGACCTCGCGCGCCACGGTGACGGGCTGGCCATCGCGGCCGGCCTGCTGTTCCTGCAGCGTGCGCGTGAACGGCACGACCAGCACCGGTCCGGCCAGCGTCTGCGCATGGGCATCGCTGCGCGCCACCTCCTCCACCACCTGGTCGCGCAGCGCCTGGCGCTCCCGGATCAGCTCGCGGATGCGTCCCATCGGCAGCAGCAGGACCAGCGTCAGGAACAGGATGGCTGCGATCTTCAGCAGGGGCAGCAGGCGGTGCATCGGTGCAACTCCAGGTTGGATGACGGCCCGGACTGTGGCGCGATCAAGGCGCCCCTGCGGTGAAGTCTGTGTGGAGATTGTGTGGAGACCGGCGCCAGCCACATTTATCGACGCGCCTGAAACCCTGGGCGATACTCCACCAGCGCGCCTTTGCCCGACCACACAACAACAAGGCAGGAGTCGACATGTCCGGGCAATTTCTCATCACCTTCCTGGTCGGGCTGCTACCCGTCCTGCCGGTCATTGCGACGGCGATCATCGGCCTTGTGCTGTGTCGCAGGAGGCTGTCGCAATCCCACCCGAAGGCACATGCCCGCGCCGCGACCGGATGGGTACTTCTCATCGCATTTTTCATGGTCGGACAAGGAGCGAGCGTCCTGATCGCGTTTCATGCCGCTCAAAGCCCCGACCGCATGGCCTTCGTGAAATGGCTCTCGATCACCAATGTGGCCAGCCAGCTCATCCTGCTGGCGTCCGCGATCATGCTGCTGCAGGCGATCCTTGCGGATCGGGATGATCGCGACGCGGCCGTTCGCGGCGACTGACCATATGGTCAGGTCCGTGGTTTCAACCCTGATCTGGATTCCCCAACATGCTGCGCACCCTGCGCGTCAGGAATAACTTCGTCCGACCGGCACATCCTGCACCGCCGAGTCATTTGCCACGCCGCTGCCTACGCCGGCAGCACCAGCTCCGCACGCACACCATCATCCGCATTGAAGATGCGGAAACCCCCGCCGTGCAGCTGCGCCACTTCCTGCACCAGGTTCAGTCCCAGCCCGGTGCTCTTGCGTCCGCTACCGGGACGCGCCAGCGAGTAGAAGCGCTCGGTCACACGTGGCAGCGCATAGTCGGGAATGCCCTCGCCCTGGTTGTGGACCCACAGGATGGTCTTCGCCGGGCTTTCCGGCTGTGACCCGGCACCGACCCGGATGCGCCCACCTTGCGGCGTGAACTCAATGGCATTGCCCAGCAGGTTCAGCACTGCCTGGCGCAGCAGGAAACGTTCGCCTTCCACTTCCACCGCCGGCGGCACTTCGTTGGCCACGACCAGTCCGGCCAGCTGCAGCCTCGGCGCGCATTCCGCCAGCAGTTCATCCACCAGCCCGCGCAGGTTGATGCGTGAACGCTCCTCGAGTCCGCGTCGCTGCTCCACCTGCGCCAGCCGCAGCAGCCGTTCCGACAGCGATTGCAGCCGTGCGGTCTCGGTCTCGATGTTGTACAGGAACCGCTCGCGCTGACTGGCAGACATGTCACGCCGCAGCAGCTCGGCCGCGCCCTGGATCGCCGCCAGCGGACTCTTCAGCTCGTGCGTCAGTGTCTGCACATAGCGCTCCACATAGTTCTTGCCCTCCAGGCGCGTGCGCATGGTGTCCAGCGCCTCGGCCAGCTGCGTCAGCTCCGACCCCGGCAGTTGCGGCACGGCCGGGCGGCGCCCGGCGGTCACCGCATCGGCAAATCGCGTGAGGCGCCGGATGGCATGGCTGAGCCAGCCTGAAAGCAGGCCGCCGAACACGATGCCGGCCACGATCAATGCAATGGCCAACCGCACCAGGCCCTGCCCGGCGCGCTCGATGAAGGGCTGCACGCTGGCCGTGGGCTTGGCAACGGTGACCGATCCGATGATGCGGTCACCGGCGCGGATCGGCGCCGCAACGTACATCACCGTCGACGCCTCGTCGCCGGGCACCGCCTCGCTGGTTCGCGCGCCATAGCGGCCACGCAGCGTCAGGTACACATCGTTCCACTGCGAATAGTCCTCGCCCACCGCGGTGCCCGCCGAATCGAGCCGCACGATGCCGTTCGCATCCGTCACATAGACGCGGTGCGTGACCGCATCCTTGCGGATGCCATGGATGTCGGCACCGGGCCGTCGCTGGCCATAGGCGGCCAGCACGCGCGGCAGGTCGCCCTCGCCCAGCGTGCCGGCCTCAAGGTCGGCCGCCAGCATTTCCGCCAGCAGGTTGGCGGTATCCACCAGCGTCTCTTCGGTGAACTGGCGCACCGCCGGCTTCATGCTGGCCAGCACGCGATCCAGCGCAAACCAGCCGGCCGCGGCCACCAGCACTGTGCCCACCAGGAACAGCCGCAGCGTCAGCGACAGCGGCTTCATGCGCCGGCTCTTGATCCCTGCGGCTGGTAGCTGTAGCCGAAGCCGCGGTGCGTGACGATGGGCTCGCGGTCCGCCGCGATGGCGCGCAGCTTCGCGCGCAGGGACTTGATGTGCGTGTCGATGTTGCGTTCATAGCCCGCATCCGGCGCGATGCCGACCGCCGCCAGCAGCTGCTCGCGGCCCTGCACCACCTGCGGATGGGCCAGCAGCTGCTGCAACAACCGGAACTCCAGCGCGGTGAGCTTCAGCGGCTGGCCGCAGAAGTGGATCGACAGCCGCGCGGCATCGACGCAGAACTCGGCGTTGCCGTCATGGCTGCCGCGGGCCGGGCCATCGCCCTTGCCAGATGAACTGGCCGGGGCATCGCCCGCACTGCGCTTCAGGATCGCCCGCACCCGCGCCATCAACTCCCGCGGGCTGAACGGCTTCACCACATAGTCATCCGCCCCGATCTCCAGCCCCACCACACGGTCAATCTCCTCGCCGCGCGCGGTCAGGAAGATCACCGGCACCGCCGAGAACCGGCGCAGCTGCTTGCAGGCCTCGAAGCCGGTCATGTCCGGCAGCCCGACATCGAGGAGGACCAGGTCGAACCCGCCGCCGCGCAGCAGCTCCAGCGCCTGCCCGGCCAGCACCACATGGCGCGTGGCAAAACCCTCGCCGGCAAGTGCGAACAGCAGCGTGTCCGCGATCGCGACTTCGTCCTCGACGACCAGGATCTGGCGCATGCAATAAAGGCGACGCTCAGTGCGTCAGTGCGTAGACGGCGAAGTTCACGCCCAGGCGCAGGCCCATCGTGGCCGCGTCGGCGGGATAGTCCGGATCATCGGCCCACTGGAACGAATCGCTGATGTCATTGTTGAACGCAATGGCCACCATCACGCGCCCGTGGTCATCGAGGATGCCCTTCCACTGCGGCACCGCGCCGTCGTCGAGGTAGCCGCGCCCGTCGCCCAGCAGGCTGTTCATGTTCGGCACCTGCTGGCGCCGGGTCAGGTCATACACGGTATGGAACAGCGGGTGATCATCGGGAAGATCCTGGATCTCGCGGTCCGGGAACACGCGCCGCATGCCCTCGATGAAGCCTTCCCACTGCTGCGAGCCGAAGAAGCTGTCGCAGAACAGGAAGCCGCCGCGCTCCAGGTAGTCGCGCAGCTTCACCACCATCTCGTCATCCAGGTTCCAGCTTCCGGCCAGGCCCACGATCAGGTATGGCCAGTTGAACACATCATCGCCGTCTTCCAGATTCACCGGCTGCTCGACCGAGCGCACGTCGATGGTGGTCAGGCGGCGCAGGATGCTGGCGTAGTAGCGATCGCCCTTCGGGTAGTCCACCGCCCAGGTGGTGCCGCCCTCGCGCCAGTTGCCGCCGCGGCCCCAGCCGAAACCGCCCCAGCCGCCGGAGGGATACATCAGGCGCGCCACGACGAAGCCTGCCGGCTCGCGCCAGTCTGCCGGCAATTCGGTGTAGTCGGCGTGGGACTCGAAGCCACGCAGCACGCGGAACTCGCGCTCGGCCCACGCTGCGCCCGCCGCAAGCAGCAGTGCGGCAGCCACCAGCAACGCCAGTCTGCGAGGCGGGACCATGACCCAAGCCTACTGCGGGCGGCGCTAGAATGCAGCCATGGCCACCGGTTGGGCGCGCGAAGGCGCCGTACAGGAACAGATCGACGCAACGGTGAAGGACGCCATCGACCGCGCCCGCAGCAACCTGCCGGCCGGCGAAAGCCTGGAAACCTGCGCGCAATGCGGCGAGGACATCCCCGCCGCACGCCGTGCCGCGCTGCCCGGCGTGCGCCTGTGCGTGCAATGCCAGGCCGCGGCCGACGAGGCGCAGAGCCCGGTCAGCGGCTACAACCGTCGCGGCAGCAAGGACAGCCAGCTGCGCTGACAGCGACCCGCGTCAGGCGCGATCGCGCAATGCCTGCGCCGCCAGCGCCCCGATTTCCCGCAGTGCCGGCTCGAAGCGCGGGTCGCGCGGGTGACCGAAGTTCAGCCGCACGCAATTGCCGAACTGCTGCGTGGCCGAGAAGATCTGCCCCGGCGCAAGATTGATGCCGCGATCCAGCGCGGCGCGCTGCAATTCCAGCGCATCCACGCCCTGCGGAAACTGCACCCAGAGGAAATATCCGCCCGCCGGCACGCCGAGGCGCGTGCCGGGCGGAAAGTAGCGCGCGGCCAGCCGCGCCGCCTGGTCGTATTGCCTCGCCAGCGTCCGCCGCAGCTTGCGCAGGTGACGCTCGTAGCCTCCGCCTTCCAGGTAATGCGACAGCGCATGCTGCGACGGCACCGGCGTCGACAGCGTGGTCATGGCCTTGGCGCGCGTGATGGCCTCGGCCTGGCGGCCGGCGGCCACCCACCCCACCCGGTAGCCCGGCGCCAGGCACTTCGAGAACGATCCGCAATGCATGACCAGCCCGCGCCGATCCAGCGCCTTCACCGGCGGCGGCGGATGCGTGCCGTAGTAGAGCTCGGCATACACATCGTCCTCGATCAGCGGCACCTCATGCGCGTCGAGCAGCCGCATCAGCTCGCGCCGGCCGGCTTCATCGAGCGTGCTGCCGGTGGGATTGTGGAAGGTGGGCATGAACCAGCAGGCCTTCACCGGATGGCGTCGCAGCGCGTCGGCCAGCGCCTGCAGGTCGAGGCCGCGCACCGGATCACAGGGAATCTCGATGGCGCGCAGCCGCAGCCGTTCGAGCGCCTGCAGCGCCGCGTAGAACGCGGGCGATTCCACCGCCACCGCATCACCGGGACTGGTCACCGCCTGCAATGACAGCGTCAGCGCCTCCATCGCGCCATTGGTGATCACGATCTCGTCGGCTGACACGCGGCTGCCGGAAAGGCCATAGCGCAGTGCGATCTGCTGGCGCAGGCGTTCATGCCCGGGCGGCAGGTCGAGCACCATGCTGGTGGGTTCCAGCCGTCCCATGCTGGCCGACAGCGCGCGGGCCAGCTGCCGCAGCGGGAACAGTTCCGGTCCCGGGAAGGCCGACCCGAGCGGAACCAGCCCCGGCCGGCGGGTGGCCTCCAGCACCTCGAACACCAGCTTGCTGACCTCCACCGGCTGCGTGCGCGCCGGCGGCGCCTTCGGCGGCGGGCGTGAGGTGGCATCGGCGCGCACGAAGAAGCCGGAACGGGGCCGTGATTCGATCAGGCCGCGGGCCTGCAGCAGGTAGTAGGCCTCGAACACGGTGGAGGGGCTGATGCGGCGCTGGCGGCTGGCCTCGCGCACCGAGGGCAGCCGCGCCCCGGCCGCAAGCTCGCCGCTGCGAATTAGCGCAGCCAGCTCCCCGGCATAGCGCTGGTAGCGGGTGGTGGCCATCTCAATCCTTGATCTGATCTGGTTTTCAGACCGCCAATCTGCACATCTTCACCATAGCAGAGAGCGGTATCATGGCAGCCATGAAAGATCAGAGGCAGATGAAATTCTCCACCCGCATGCTGATGGTGATCACCCCCATCGGCGCGGTGCTGGGAATCATGGAGGCCTGGCGCCTGGCCGGCGGCCTGGTGGCCGTCGTGGGCGCGCAGCTGCTGCTGATGTCACTGGCGGGTGTGGCGCTTTATCGCCGCATGCGCGAGGAGCGCAACCAGTGAGCGTGGTGATGATCGGCGCGCTGCTGTTCGCCGTGTTCAGCCTCGGGCAGGCGCTGTTTGCGATGGCGCGCGGTCCGGACCAGTCCGGCGCCGTGGCGCGTGCGCTGACGCGCCGCATCGCGATCTCGGTGCTGCTGTTCGCGGCCATCGTGGTGGGCTGGAAGCTGGGCCTGATCGAACCGCACGGTCACTGACCGGTGCGGCGCCGCCACCGCGGCGCCGCTGATTGCCTGCCGGCGTTCCGCCGTTACCGGTTCAGCAGGTCGTTCAGGCGATCGCGCACGCGGTCGCGAACCTGCTCCTCGACCTCCTCACGCTTCTCGTCCACCTGCTCGCGGATCTGGTCGCGACGCTGGTCGATTTCCTGCTGCACGCGCGCCCGCACCACGCCGGCCACATCCGGCCGGATGGTCGGATCGGCCAGCGTGCCGGTGATGCGCACCGGGATGGAGGCGCGTGTCAGCTCGGCGATGTCCGCATCCGCACCCGGCGGTGCGCGCAGCACCGTGGCGGTGACGGTGAAGTCCACTCCCTGGGTGGCAAGGTTGGTGCTGCCGGCGCCGGTGATGCGCAGCAGCTGCGAGGCCACCACCATGTCTTCGGTGCGCGCCACCCCATCGGTCAGTTCGGCATTCGCCTTGAAGGTGTCGAACACGGTGCGCCGGGTGTTCTCGGTGTCTGCCAGCTGGCGGTTCTTGATCAGCGACTGCGCCTGCTCGATGGCATACCAGACGTCGATGCCTTCCACCGCGCCATCCTGCAGGTCCACGCCGATGCGGCCGTTGAGCGTCTGCAGCAGGTCGGCGCCGCTGCTGCCGCGCGCACTGAGCACCATGTCGAGGTTGCCCTTGCCCGACAGCCGCTCGCTGTCGACGTAGTCCTTCATCAATGCTGCGATGTCGATGCCGCGCATGTGTTCGTCCATGGTCAGGCGCGGCACCGCCTGACGCATGTCGAGGCCGATGTCACCGCTGTAGGTGCCGCCATAGAGCTGCGCGCGCAGCGGGCCGAAGCGGCCCACGCCGTCGGCCAGCGACACCTGCGCCGACAATTGCGTCAGCCGCGCGCCGCCCACCTTGATCTCGCCGACTTCGAAGCTGCCCTTCGCGCGCAGCGGACGCAGCAGGTCCACCGGCAGCTCGATGGGTTCGCTGGCCACCTCTTCCTCGGTGGCCGGCGGCTGGTAGCGGTCCAGGTCGATGCGGTCCAGGTTCAGCGCAAAGTCCGTGCCACTGCTGGCGGTGTCGTAGCTGAAGCGGCCGCTGAGCTTCGAATCATCCAGCGTGAAGGCCAGGTCCGACAGCCGCGCCACGCCCTCCTGCCAGAGGAACGCGCCCTGCGCGGCCAGCCGCGTCAGCACGCCGGCATCGCGGGTTTCCGGTTCTTCGATGCCGAGCTGCTGCATCAGCTGGCGCGGCGAGACCTCATCGAGCCGGAAGATGCCCTGCAGCACCGGCGCATCGATGAGCTGCGTGCCCTCGATGCGCCCCAGCAGGCGCGCGGCGCCGAAGGCCGCAGTGAATTCGGTGGCGGCCAGCGTCTGCGCGTTCAGGTCGAGGTCTGCGCCGGGGGTCTCGAACAGCCAGTCCAGCGCCGCCGGCGCACCCTCGGGCTGCAGGCGACCGCCCAGCTCGAGATTGGCCAGCCGGTAGCGCTGCTGGTCCAGATCGAGCGTGAGTTCGAAGTCCGCCTCCAGCGGTAGCGGCTGCTCGCCGGGAGCGGTGAGCAGCGCCAGCTGCATCGACACGGGCACTGGCACGCCTGCGGCCACGCGACCGATGGAAAGTTCCACGTCCTCGGCCACCATGTCTTCAAACGCGATGCGGCTGTCGGTGAACGACACGCCGGCCAGGTCGAACGCGGCAAGCCCGTCACCTGTCGCGGCGGTTTCCGGCGTTTCAGCGGCGTCGCTGCCCCAGTCTTCCCAGTTGCCGCGCCCCTGCGCATCCTGGCGCAGCCGCAGGTCCAGGCCATCGATCTCGATGCGCCCGACCTGCAGCTCCTTGCGCAGCAGCGGCAGCAGCTTCACCGACAACCTGGCGCGCTGCAGCGTCAGGAAGGGCTCATCGCCGAATCCCGGCGGATTGCCCAGCGCCGCCTGTCCCGTCTCCAGCGCGATCCACGGGAACAGCGACAGCTTCAGCTCGCCCGGCAGCGACAGCTCGCGGCCCGTGGATTGCTGGACCGCGGCGGAGATGCGGTCCTTGTAGTCGTTGGGGTCGACGAACAGCCAGATCGCCACACCACCCAGCACCAGCAGGCCGACCAGGCTGCCAATGACGATGCCGATGATCCTGAGCGCGCGCATGACTGGAACTCCGCAAGATGGGGGCAGCGAATCTTACCCCGCAGGCGCCGCCCGGGGTCTGTCGGAGAATGTCCGTGCCCGGGCGAAGTCACGACTGCCTTCGGGTAACCTTGCCCACCCCTTTCCCGCCCTTCCTGCCCCTTGCCCCACGCCGACCAGGAACTGTTCCGCCAGCGCAATTTCCTGCTCTTCTTCGGCGGCCGGATGTTCTCGAATTTCGCGCGGCAGATCGTCGCGGTGGCCGTGGGCTGGCAGGTGTATGACCTCACCGGCAGCGCATTGCACCTGGGCCTTGCGGGACTGATCCAGTTCGTGCCGACACTGCTGCTGGTGCTCCATGGTGGCAGCACCGCCGATCGCCACGACCGCAAGCGCATCGTGCAGATCTGCCAGTGGATCGAGGGCCTCACCGCCGCGTGGCTGGCGTGGCGCAGCTACACCGGCGACATCGCCGTGCTCGACATCTACATGGCCGCGGCGATCTTTGGCGCCGCATCGGCCTATGAGCGCCCCGCCACCAGCGCGATGCTGCCGAACCTGGTGCCGCTGGCCATGCTGCAGCAGGCGATCGCGCTGTCGACCGGTTCGCTGCAGCTGGCCACCATCGCAGGACCTGCGCTGGGCGGCTTCATCTTCGCGTTCTCGCCCGCCGGCTGCTACACGGCCATTGCCGTGTTCTGGCTGTGCGGCGGCATCCTCAATGGCGCACTGCCGACACTGCTGCGCGACACTCCGGCCCCGGCCTCGACGCTGCGCGAGCAGCTGGCCGGCGTGCGCTTCATCCGCGGCAACCCGACCATCCTCGGCACCATCTCGCTGGACCTGGTCGCGGTGCTTCTGGCCGGCGCCACCGCGCTGCTGCCCATCTATGCGCGCGACATCCTGCACACCGATGCGATGGGACTGGGACTGCTGCGCTCCGCACCGGCCGCCGGCGCGCTGGTCACCACGGCCATCCTCGCGCGCCGCTCGTTCGAGCGACGCGTGGGCATGCGCATGTTCCAGGCGGTGATCGTGTTCGGTATCGCGACGGTGGTGTTTGGCGTTTCGACCCACCTGTGGCTGTCGCTGGCCGCGCTGGCCGTGATGGGCGCGGCGGACCAGATCAGCGTGGTAATCCGCAACCTGCTGGTGCAGGTCGCAACGCCCGATGCGATGCGCGGCCGCGTCGGTGCCATCAACTTCCTGTTCATCAGCGCCTCGAACCAGCTGGGCGAATTCCGTGCCGGACTCACCGCCGCATGGTGGGGCGCGCTGCCCGCCGTGGTGGTGGGTGGCGTCGGCAGCGTGCTGGTGGCTTTGCTGTGGATGCGCCTGTTCCCGACGCTGCGCGACGTGGAAAGGGTGCAGTGAAACTGAATTAGAATCGGCCGCTCCAGCCTGTCCACCATGAGGGTCATCCCATGTGCGAACGCGACTCCAACGACGACATCCTGCGTGGCAACGAACTCTCCCGCCGGCGCTTCGGGGCACTGGGACTGGGTGCCGGACTGGCCGCGATGCTGCCCCCAGTGGCCAACGCCGCCGAGGTTACGGAGTCCGAAGTGGAGATCAAGACGCCCGATGGCGCCTGCGATGCGCATTTCGTGCATCCGGCCAATGCCACCGCGGCGGTGCTGGTGTGGCCGGACATCTTCGGCCTGCGTCCCGCATTCCGCACCATGGGCAAGCGCCTGGCCGAATCCGGCTATGCCGTGCTGACCGTGAATCCGTTCTACCGTTCGTTCAAAGGGGCACCGGCCGATCGCGATGCCGCCTTCGCCACGGCCCGCACGCTCAATCCCACCACGCATGTCACCGATGCGAAGGCATTCGTTGCCTGGCTCGATGCACAGCGCGCGGTGGACAAGAACCGCAAGATCGGCACCACCGGCTACTGCATGGGCGGGCCCATCGTGATGCGCACGGCCGCGGCGGTGCCCGAGCGCATCGGTGCCGGTTGCTCGTTCCATGGTGGCGGCCTGAACACCGACGATGCGAACAGCCCGCACCTGCTGATCCCGCAGATGAAGGCCAGCTTCCTGATCGCCATCGCCGACAACGACGATGCGCGCGACCCGACCTCGAAGGACATCCTGCGCAAGGCCTTCGATGCCGCCAACGTGCCGGCCGAGATCGAGGTGTACAAGGGCGCGAACCATGGCTGGTGCGCCATCGACTCGCAGGCCTATCACGAGGAGCAGGCCGAGCGCGCCTGGCAGCGCAAGCTGGCCCTGTTCGAGAAGGCGCTGGCCTGACCGGGCCGGAACCGCAGTGACAACCTCCCCCGGCGGCCTCGCCGCCGATGCGTTTTGCGCGCCGCTTTTCGCCGGAGTACAGTGATCGCGTCTGATCCGCACGCAACAATTACAAATTGATCAGCCGGGGGGCCATGTGACACTGCGCAGCCTGCTCTCGTTGTTCGTGATCTGCACCGGCGCCATGAGCGCCGGCGCACATCATTCGTTTGCGATGTTCGACAGCGACAACCAGCTGCGCCTGGAAGGCAAGGTGACCGAGTTCCGCTGGCAGAACCCGCATGTGTACATCCACCTGCAGGCGCCGGATGCGAAAGGCGCGATGCGGCACTGGACCATCGAGTGCGCCAATCCGGGGATCCTCAATCGCACCGGCTGGAAGTTCAACATGATCAAGCCGGATGATGCGCTGACCGTGGTGGTCGCGCCGCTGCGCACCGGCGAACCGGGTGCATTGCTGAAGCAGCTGAAACTCGCCGACGGCCGCGTGTTCGGCAATGGTGGCCCGGCGGGCGAGCCGAACATCAGCATCGAGGATGGCAAGCCGCTGCCGGCGGCTGCGCCATGAGGCCCCGGGCCCAGGCCGGCCGGCGCGATGCGGGTGCCCTGTTGCGCACGGCGGTCGCGCTGGCCATCGCCGCGATGCTCACCGGCTGCGCCAGTGAAGGCCCGGATGCCGCTGCTGCTGATGCAGCTTCGGCCTCCACCGCCAGCTTCGATCCGCGCGACTTCAGCGGCACCTGGGATCGCTACCCCCAGCCCACCGACACCGCCACACCCGACACCGGACCGGTGGGCCTGGCCGGCATCCCGCCGCCGCCGCTGAAGCCCGCCTTCAAGGCGGCCTGGGAAGCCGAGCGCCGCCGGCACGAAGAGGCCAATGCCGCCGGCCGTCCCATCGCCACGCACTACACGCAGTGCATTCCCGATGGCATGCCGGCCATGATGATGGCCATGTTCCCGATGGAAGTGCTGATCACGCCGCGGCAGGTCACCATCATCCAGGAGGCCTACAACCAGGTCCGCCGCATCTACCTGGACGACACGCTGCCCGCCGTCGAGGACGCCGAGCCGGGCTTCTGGGGTCATTCGGCGGGGCACTGGGAAGGCAACGACTTCGTCGTCGAGACCATCGGCATCAAGGATTACGTGCAGTTCCGCAATACGCCGCATTCGGCCAGCATGCGCATCCACGAACGCATGCGCATGCTCGATGCCGACCGCTTCGAGAACCAGGTCACCGTGGTCGATCCTGAATACCTGACCGAACCCTGGTCATGGACCTGGACCTACCAGCGCCGTCCCGGCTACAAGATGTACGAGTACGTCTGCGAGGACAATCGCGAGTACGCCGACCCGGTCACCGGCGAGGCGCGACTGCGCATCGACACCGAATAGCCGCGAACGCGCCGGGTGGAGCTGCGTGCTCCGCTGCGGCTCCGGTCACCGCCCGCTACTGCTGCCGCACCTCACCGCGCGGCACGATGGCTTCCGGCCGGCGCCCCTCCACCACATCCACCGGCTTCGGCGGCAGGCCGGTCACCGGGTTGGGATAGTGGATGGGCTGCCTGGCGTGGAACAGCGGGAATGACTGGTAGCTGTCGGTGGGCGGCCGGTCTGGCGGCAGCGCCGCTGATACGCCGGGTGCCGGCCGCGGCCCCTGCGCCCAGCCCAGCTCGAGATCGGCGATGAACGTGGTGTACAGGTGCACCTTCGCGATCTTCCACACGCCATCCTGCTTGATGTATTCGTTTTCGTAGATGCCGCCGCCGATGGTGGCCTCGCCGCCATGCCGCCCCTCCATCGCGAGCTCGCGCACCCGCGCGCGTGCGGTGCGCCCGTCCCCGGCCACCGTCACCACCGGCTGGTACTGCACATGATCGAACAGCTCGCCCTGGTGCAGACCCTGCGCACCGAACAGATCGAGGAAGGCACGCACCCGCGACCTGCCCTGGTAGACGCCGCGCTGCGCCAGCTCGATGCTGCCGTCGTCGGCGAACAGGTCCGCCACGTCGTCCCACTGCCAGCGGTCCAGGTAGTAGCTGAAGGCGTTGTGCAGGTATTCCACCGCGCGCGCATCCTCCAGGCGCGCCAGCCGCTGCGCCAGTTCATCCAGCGTCGCGCCAGCCGGCGGCGGCGCGGCGCGCGAGTCCGCGAACACCGGTGTGCCCGTCACGGGATTGTCGTAATGCAGCGGCGCGGTGATCTCGCCGGGATACATGTCATACACGCGGGTGGGCGGGCGGTCCGGCGGCAAGGCCACTTCCGGCCGCGTCATCGGCCATGCCCGCTCGCCCCAGCCACGGTCGAAGTCCGTGTAGAACACGAACCAGGCGTGCAGCTTCGAGATCATCCACTTGCCATCGACCTTGCGGTATTCGTTCTCGTAGATGCAGTCACCGAACACGCTCGCCACGCCATAGTCGCCGCCGAACACCAGCGCCCGCCAGCGGCCTTTCGCGGTGGTGCCATCGGGCGAGACATGGATCACCGGCTGCATCTGCGTGTGGTCGAACAGCCGGCCATGCACCGGAAAGCCGAGGTACTGCAGGTATTCGTGCACGCGCTCGCGGCCGACGAACACCCCGCGGCCACCGATCTCCAGCGTGCCATCCTCGGTGAACAGCGGCGCGATCTCGTCCCACTGGCTCTTGTCGACGTAATAGCCATAGGTGCGCTGCAGGATCTCGATGGCGCGCAGATCCTCGAGCCGCTGCACGCGCTGCTCGAGCTGCGCCAGGTCGCGGGCGCTGGCTCGGCCGCTCACTGCAGTGGAAGCCGGCACCGCCGAGGCAGACTGGCCAGCCTCACGCACCGGATGCGCAAAGCTCCGCGGCGGCAGATGCACGGCCGGCCATGGCTCGAAGGTGAACGTTGATGGCCGGTCCGGCTCCGGAATCCGCCGGTCCGCCACATTGCTGGCTTCCATGTGACCGGTCCAGCCGCCCTTGTAAGGCACCGTGAAGGTCTCATACCAGTGGAGGCTGGTGATCTTCCACCTGCCGTCTTCCTTGCGATAGGTGTTCTCATAGGGCCCGATCTGCCAGCGCGCGTACTGCTGCCACTGGCCCAGCAGCACCACCGCACGCCAGCGGCCGCGCGCGGTGCGGCCATCGGCCGACAGCGTGATCACCGGCTGCAGCTGGGTGTGCTCGCGCAGCTGTCCCTCGAGCAGCCCCTTGCTGCCATAGCCGATGCCATAAAGCAGGCGGCGGATCGATTCCTTGCCGACATACACACCCGACAGTGCGTACTCGGCAGTGGCATCGTCGGTAAGCAGGCCGAGCACATTGTCCCAGTCGGACTGGTCGATGTAGTAGCCATAGGCGCGCTGCAGGTTCTCGATGTCCTTGATGTCCTGCGCGCGTTCCGCACGGTGCAGCAGCGTGGCCACCGTCGCGGGCTCGGCCGCGAGCAGGGCGGGTGCGGCAAGGCAGCCGGCCACTCCGATGATTCCAACCGCCATTCGGAAGACGAACGATCGCATGGATCCCTCCTGCGCGCGCAAGCGGCATTCCCGGCCCTGATCCGTGAAGCGAGCTTACGTCAGGCTGAAGCCGCACGAACTGCCGGGAGCATCTGGCAAGTATTTGACATATTATAAAATTCGGGTGGCAGCAGCCCCACCCGATCGCGTATCCTTGCGCGCTTTTTCAGGGTCCGGACAGCCCGTTTGGCGGCAAATCCCGACCCACTCCATTTCATCCGCTTGGGAACCCTACTGATGGCCCGCAAAACTCCGCTGTCCGATATCCGCAACATCGGCATCATCGCCCACGTCGACG
Organism: uncultured Steroidobacteraceae bacterium; assembly: GCA_964417875.1. GTDB lineage: Bacteria > Pseudomonadota > Gammaproteobacteria > Steroidobacterales > Steroidobacteraceae > ZC4RG30. The sequence continues at coordinate 1,983 of CAYQJU010000024.1, read as the reverse complement.
CCGGCAAGACCACCACCACCGAGCGCATCCTCTACTACACGGGGCGCAAGCACACCATCATCGACGTGCATGACACCAAGGACCTGAAGTCCTCGACGACGACGGACTACATGGAGCAGGAGCAGAAGCGCGGCATCACCATCCAGTCCGCCGCCGTCTCCGCGTTCTGGAAGGGCAAGAAGCTCAACGTCATCGACACCCCTGGCCACGTCGACTTCACCATCGAGGTGAACCGCTCGCTGCGCGTGCTCGACGGCGCGGTGGTGGTGTTCGACGGCGTGGCCGGCGTGGAGCCGCAGTCGGAAACCAACTGGCGCCTGGCGGACAACTACAAGGTCCCGCGCATCTGCTACGTGAACAAGATGGATCGCAGCGGTGCGGGCTTCCTGCGCTGCGTGGACATGATCAAGAAGCGCCTCGGTGCCCGTCCCCTGCCCATCTACCTGCCGCTGGGTTCGGAAGACAACTTCCGCGGCATGATCGACCTGGTCGCTTACAAGGCGCTGGTGTGGGAGTCGGAAGACCGCGACGCCAAGTGGGACATCCTCGACATCACCCCGGATCTTGCTGACAAGCTCGGCATCACCGTGCCCAGCGACCGCGCCATCATCGATGCCGCGCCGAAGTTCCGCACCGAGCTGGTCGACACCTGCCTGGAGATGGACGACGCGGCCATGGAAGCCTACCTGGAAGGCACCGAGCCCAGCATCGAGACGCTGAAGAAGTGCCTGCGCAAGGGCACGCTCACCGGCGCCTTCAACCCGGTGCTGTGCGGCTCCTCGTACAAGAACCGCGGCGTGCAGCAGGTGCTGGACGCGGTCATCGACTACCTGCCCGCCCCCACCGACGTCGAGGCGATCAAGACCGTCGACGTGGACGGCAATCCCACCGGCGAGCGCAAGACCTCCGACGACGAGCCTTTCTCGGCGCTGGCGTTCAAGGTCATCAATGACGCCTACGGCGCCCTGACCTTCTGCCGCGTGTATTCCGGCGTGCTTACCAAGGGCATGTCGGTGATGAACTCCACCCGCGGCAAGCGCGAGAAGATCGGCCGCATGGTCGAGATGTTCGCCAAGGAAGCCAACGCCATCGAGGAAGCCCGCGCCGGTGACATCATCGCGCTGGTCTCGCTGCAGGAAACCGACACCGGTGACACGCTGTGCGACGCCGCCGCCCCGGTGGTGCTCGAGCGCATGCGCTTCCCCGAGCCTGTGATCAGCGTGTCGGTGAAGCCGAAGAGCAAGACCGAGCAGGAGAAGTTCACCAACGCGCTGGGCAAGCTCGTGCGCGCCGATCCTTCGCTGAAGCTCGAGACCGACCGCGACACGGGTGAGACCATCCTGCGCGGCATGGGCGAGCTGCACCTGGACGTGACGCTGGACCGCGCCCGCACCGAATTCGGCGTGGAAGGCGTGATGGGCCAGCCGCAGGTGGCCTACCGCGAGACCATCACCAAGCCCATCCAGGAAAACTACACCCACAAGAAGCAGACCGGCGGTTCGGGCCAGTTCGCCGAGGTGTGGATCAAGTTCGAGCCGCTGGAGCGCGGTTCCGGCTTCGTGTTCGAGGACAAGACCGTCGGTGGTTCGGTGCCGAAGGAATTCGTGCCCTCGGTCGAGAAGGGCCTGCGCATGCAGATGGAAGAAGGCGTGCTGGCGCGCTTCCCCACCGTGGACTTCAAGGCCACGCTGGTGGACGGCAGCTACCACGATGTCGACTCCAACGCGATGACCTTCGAAATCGCCTCCAAGGCCGCCTTCCGTGAAGGCGTGAAGAAGGCAGGCCCGCAGCTGCTCGAGCCGGTGATGAAGGTCGAGGTGGTGACGCCGCAGGATTACCTCGGCGATGTCATCGGCGACCTGAACCGCCGTCGCGGCCAGATCCAGGAGCAGCTGGAGCGCGGCACCAACATCGCCGTGGTGGCCACCGTGCCGCTGTCGGAGATGTTCGGCTACATCGGCAACCTGCGCGCGATGAGCTCGG
>CAYQJU010000023.1:0-39569 GCA_964417875.1 uncultured Steroidobacteraceae bacterium | reverse complement strand
ATGCGGTGGAACACCGGATCCTCCGGGTAGTAGATCCAGTGCTTGTCGGTGATGTTGCTGCGTCCGATGCCCAGGTTCACGCAGCGCACGGACACATGCCGCAGCTTCGCGGCAGCCGCGCGCACGGCCGGTGGCGCCTCGGCGCCCAGCATGCCCACCAGCACCGGCAATGGCATCGTGCTCAGCAGCTGCTCATATTCCACCGTGCTGCCGTCCGACAGACGCAGCTCATGGCGTACCGGGTCGATCTGCACCACGCGGGCATTGCATTGCACCTGACCGCGAAGATGGGGCAGGAAGGCATCCATCAGCGCCTGGAAGCCGCCGCGCAGTGGATATCCGAAGCGCGCATTCGGGCCCATCGGCTTTGGAACCGGCTGCAGCGCGCCGGCGATCATCTCCTCCAGATCGGGCATGGGCACGCGTCCGCCGAGCCAGGAAGTCTCCATCTCGGTCAGCGGCACCGCCCAGAGCTTGCGGTTGTAGGGCACGGCGAAATGCTTCGCCACGCCTGCGCCCCAGACCTGGTAGATGAATTCCTCGAAGTTGGCGGGCGGCTTGCGCACGGCGGCGTCACCGGCCGCGACGTGGCCGCGCGGCAGGCTGTCCACCACGCCATCAGCACAGCAGTCGGTGATCGATTCGGCCTTGCAGGCCGCCGGCGAGCTGCTGGCGGCGGCGGGCGCGCGCGACGCCTCCGCCTTCAGGTTGCCGAAGCGCGCCTCTATGGCACCGACGATGCAATCCTTGAGGACATCCGGCGGCAGGCCATGCAGCGCGCCCTGGAAGGGATAGCGGGTGTAGACATCCTTGCTGTAGATCCAGGCCTCGCGATCCTGCCAGTGCACGTTGTCGCCCAGCAGCTTCGCGTACATCTGGTGCACATAGGGATCGTTCGAGAACATGATGTGGCCGGCGTAATCGAACGTGAAGCCCTGGTCCTGGATCGACCGGCACCACCCGCCCACGGTGGGATTCTGTTCCAGCAGCAGGCTGCCTTCGCCCAGATGGTAGGCGGCGCTGAGGCCGGTGGGCCCGGCACCGATGATCGCCACCTGCACCTGCTGCGGCAGCGCCGCGCGCAGCGCCGCATCGGGAGCGGCGGCGTCACTGGCCAGCGTGGTCATCAAGCTGGTGCGCGGCACCGCCGCGGCCGCTTCGATCAGCTCGCGCATGCGGGCCACGGTGCGGTCCCAGGAAGTGCCGGCCACCGTCGCGGCCATGCGAGAGGCCAGGCAGCCGCGTGCCTGCGGCGACATCGCCAGTGCAAGCTCGCAGGCTTTCAGGAATTCGCCGGCCTCATCGGCGATCGAGACGATGCTGGAATAGGGCATCACCACATCGCGGATCGGCGTGCTGACCACCGGCTTGCCCGCGGCCATGTATTCCAGTGTCTTGGTCGGGCTGATGTAGCGCGTGGCCTCGTTCAGCGCGAAGGGCAGCAGGCAGACATCCCAGCCGGCCAGGAACTTCGGCAGATCGCCATAAGGCTGCTGCCCCATGTAATGGATGTTCGGCCGCTGCGGCAGCGTGGCCGGGTCGATCTTGACTACCGGACCCACCAGCACCAGCTGCCAGTCGGGCCGCGCGGCGGCGATGGCATCGACCAGCGGCAGGTCGATGCGTTCATCGATCACGCCATAGAAGCCGAGGCGCGGCCGGGGGATTGCCGCCTGCGCTGGATGATCGATGCCCGGTGACTGGGCCTGCGCGAAGTGGGGGGCATCGACACTGCTCGGCATGCAGTGCACGGAAGGATGGCGTTCGCGCTTGGCTTCGAAGAGGCTGGGTCCGCCGGTGAACACCAGGTCCGCGCGGCGCAGCAGCGCATTCTCGCGCTGGATCAGCTGGCGCGGCGCATTCAGGAACGCCGACAGCTCATCCATGCAGTCATAGACCAGCACGCGCGGCGAGAGCTTCTCGGCCAGCGGCAGCGCCATCGGGGTATATAGCCAGACCAGCGGCTCGCGCAGCCCTTCGCGCTCGACGAGATCCTCGAGCAGCATCTCAAGCGCCGGAAGCTGGTCATCGTGGAAGCCGGGCGCGGCAATCGAGGTGTGCGGCACACAGACGGTCAGGTTGTCGGCAATCTGCCGGACCTGCAGGCGGGGCGGTGCGTCATGCAGCCGCGGCTCTTCGACGAAGTAGATGCGGAAGTGTTCCGCGAGACGGGTCATCAGGTGCTGGGGGCGCTGGAACACGAATTCCCAGCGCAGGTGGGAAAGGACGATCAACGCGGGTGGTGACATTGGAAACTCCGGTCGGACTGCCTTCACGACAGAGGCAGGTCCTGACATGGAGCACCGGATTGCGGGGCGCCGTCAGTTCCAATCCGGCACCATCTTTCGTAGGACGGCAGCCGACTGATGCACTGCGGGCAGGCGCGTTCAGCCGCCCAGCAGCACCCCGGCATCCGCGTGCTGCGCGCCATAGGTCGACAGCACCTGGGCCGCGACACCGGCGCCGCGGTCCTCGCGCACCAGCGCCACGCAGGCACCGCCAAAGCCCGCCCCGGTGAGCTTGGCGCCGAACACACCCGGTACCGACTGCAGCGCTGCGGCAAGCGCATCCAGTTCCGGCGTCGAGACCTCATAGTCCGCGCTCAGGCTGGCATGGGATTCATTCATCAATGCACCGAACGTGGCTGCATCGACGCCGCGGATCGCATGCCGCACCCGGGCGTTCTCGGTGAACACATGCCGCACGCGGCGGAACAGCAGGTCAGGCAACGCCCCCTGGGGTGGCAGTTCCTCGACATCGCGCAACGAGGCGAGGCCGAGTTTTGCCGCCGCGGCTTCGCACTCCGCGCGGCGCTGGTTGTAGCCACTGGAGGCGAGGCTGCGGTGCACGCCGCTGTCGAAGATCAGTACCGCCGCGCCGGCCGGCAATGGCAGCAGCTTGCGCTCCAGGGTGCTGGTGTCGAGGAACAGCATGCAGTCGGTGCCCGCAAGGCTGCTGGCCATCTGGTCAAGGATGCCGCATTGCACGCCCACATGGCGCGTCTCGGCCTCGTGCGCCAGATAGGCGATCTGCTCATCGTCGATATCAAGGCGCAGCAGCGTGCGCAGCGCGCGCAGTGTCGCCACTTCAAGCGCCGCGCTGCTGGAAAGTCCCGAGCCGATCGGCACGCTGGAATCCACCCGCGCGCGGATCGCGGGAACCCGGTGGCCGCGCGCACGCAATGCCTCGATGCAACCCTGCAGATAACGCGCGAAGCCTGGCGGTGATTCCCTTCCATCTTCGAACTCCACTGTTTCGCCGAGCTGCTCGGAATGGAAGCGGTGCATGCCATCGGTGGCCACGGCGATCTCGATGTCGACACAGCGCGGAATCGCCAGCGGCAGCACCAGGCCCTGGTTGTAGTCGGTGTGCTCGCCGAGCAGGTTCACGCGCCCCGGTGCGCTGGCCGTGGCCTCCGCTGCGCAGCCGAACAGTTCGCGGAACCGTGGCATCAGTCCATCTCCACCTGGATGGCCTGCAGTTCGGCCGCCTTGTCTTCAGGCAGTGCATCGTTGGCGAACAGCCCGGCGCCAATCTCGGTGCCGGCGAGGTATTTCAGCCTGCCCGGCATGCGATATGGCGGATACAGCTCGGCATGCAGGTGGCAGGCCTGCGCGTAACCTGGGATGCGCGGCGCCTGGTACCAGACCATGATGTAGGGAAAGGGCTTCTGCCACAGGCCGTCGTACTTGCGCAGCGCGACCAGCAGCGCGCGCGCCAGCGCCAGACGCATGGAGGCCGTCAGCGCGGCAAAATCAGGCACCTGCCGGCGCGGCGCCACCCACACTTCATAGGGATAGCGCGCCCAGGCCGGCACGAACGCCACCGCCTCATCGCTGGCATGCAGGATGCGCCGGCCATCCCTGATCTCCGCCTCGATCAGCGCGGCCAGCAGCGGCTGGCCGGTTTCGGCATGATGGCTGCGCTCGGCCTCGTGCATGCGCTGCGGAACCGGCGGCACATGCGGATAGGCATAGATCTGCCCATGCGGATGATGCAGCGTGACCCCGACCTCCGCGCCGCGGTTCTCGAACGGCAGCACATACTGGATCGCAGGTCCGCGCTGCTGGATTGCCGCGGTGCGCCGCCCCCACACCTGCAGCAGCAATGCCACATGGTCCACGGGCAGGCTGGCCAGCGAGCCGCGCGCATCCTGCGTGAACACCACCACCTCGCAGTGTCCGGTCGCGGCCATCGTCGGGATGATGGAAGAGGGCGGGTCGCGCGCCGCAAGGCTCAGCGCCGGAAACAGGTTGTCGAATACCGCGATGTCGTAGTCGCCTGCCGGCAGTTCGGTGGGATTGGCCGGATCATCGCTGGCCTGCAGCGGGTTGTATTCCGGCGGCGGCAGGAAGGTGCGCGTCTGCCGGTAGGCCGCATAAGCCACCCACTCGCGCCGCAGTGGATGCCAGCGCAGGTGCGGGTTGGGATGCACCGGGTCGGGACGCGGCGAGCGCGCGTGGATGCCTGCGGGAATGGGCCGGCGCGAATACAGCGACAGGCGGCGCCCGTCCGGCTTCTCCAGCTCCAGCTCGTGCATCAGGGCGGACGCGGCGGTTGCCCGGTACCGGTGCCGGTGACGGCAGCCGCGATGCGCTCCAGCGGAATCTTCGGCGTACGGTCGAAATGCAGCAGCCCGTTGATCTCCTGGAAGGTGTCGGTGAACTGCGTGTAGCAGAAGGCGCTGAACATGCCGGTGGTGCGGGCGATCTCGATCAGCGAGAGTGCCAGGTGCTCGTATTCCTCGGCCGTCCGCGCGCGCGCATAACCCCAGCCGTTGGGAGGCTCGGATCCCGGGTCATGCGTCCATGCGATGCCACCGAACTCCGACAGGCAGATCGGCTGGCCGCGGTGCGGATAGCCATCGAGCGTGAGGATGCGTCCGCCCGACCAGCGCCGGTCGACCACCTCGCGGGCCGCCACCTCCGGGCCATAGCGGCTGCGCATGTGCACCGGATCGATGTCGTAGTCATGGATGCCGATGATGTCGGTGGCGGAGCTCTCCCAGCCGTCATTGCCGATCACCAGCCGCGTCGGATCCAGCGTCTTGGTCAGGTGATAGAACGCGGCCACCGCATCGCGCTGCGAGGCCTGCATCGCCAGGTCCGGCACGCCCCAGGATTCATTGAACGGCACCCAGATCACGACGCAGGGGTGGCTGATGTCGCGCTCGATGGCCTCGGTCCATTCGCGCAGCAGGCGGCGGATCGAACGCTGCGTGAAGCGGTAGGCGCTGGGCATCTCGCCGAACACCAGCAGGCCCAGCGTGTCGGCCCAGTAGAGATAGCGTGGGTCCTCGAGCTTCTGGTGCTTGCGCACGCCGTTGAAGCCCATCGCCTTGGCCAGCTCCACGTCACGGCGCAGGGCCTCGTCGGAAGGCGCGGTCATGAAGGATTCGGGCCAGTAGCCCTGGTCGAGCACCAGCCGCATGCTGTAGGGGCGGCCGTTCAGCATGATCTTCTCGCGCTGCACGCTGATGGCGCGCAGCGCGGTATAGGACTCCAGCCGCTCGATCACCTCCCGGCCGCGCAGCAGCTCGATCTCGGCGCTGATCAGCGTGGGTCGCTCCGGCGACCACAGCAGCTCGTTGCGATAGTCGTCGATGCCGGGATCCGACAGCCCGATGCGGCGGTACAGTTCGTTGTCGACCAGCCGGTAGGTGTCATCCGCCAGCTCCAGGTCACCGCTGGAGAGCCGCACGCGCAGCGACAGGTCATTGCGCGGCTTCCCGGCCACTGTGGCCGAGAAGGCGATCTCCCAGCGCTCGATGTTGGGCACCCAGCGCATGGTCTGCAGCCAGGTTTCCGGCACGCATTCCAGCCACACGGTCTGCCAGATGCCGGTGGTGCGCGGATACCAGATGCCATGCGGCTCGCGCTTCCAGTCCTGTTTGCCGCGCGGCTTCTCCAGGTCATGCGGATCATCTTCGGCCCACACCGCCACCACCTGCGGGCCATCGTCGCGCAGCGCGAAGGTGATGTCGGCGCTGAACGGCGTGTGCCCGCCTTCGTGGGTGATGATCTTGAAATCGTTGACCCACACCCGCGCCTGGTAGTCGACGGCGCCGAAGTGCAGGATCACGCGCCCGCCGCGCGCACGGTGCGCGGCCAGGTCCGGCACCTCGAACTCGCGGCGATACCAGCAGGCGCGGTGGAAGTCCTCATCGCCGATGCCGCTCAGGCGGCACTCGGGCGCATAGGGCACCTCGATGGTTAGTGGCCACTCCGGCACATCGGTCGGCGTGCGCCACTTCAGGTCGTGGTCGAAGGTGAACTGCCATGGACCATCGAGGCTGGTCCAGTCGGCGCGGCGCAGTTGCGGGCGGGGGTAGGAGTCGAGCGGCATGACTCCATGGAGGCTAGAAGGCCGGTGGCGGCCTACCTGTAGTCGTCTGGCTGATCCCGCATGTCAGATGAGTCCGATGCGCTGCGGGCCTGCGGCATCAATGCGCCGGCGCCGCGGATGCGGATGCCGCCGGTGTTGGCCGCTGCACGAAGAACACGCAGGCCACCGCCACCAGCGACAGCATCGCGGCGGTGAAGAAGGCACTGCGGATGCCGCCATTGAGCGCATCCACCGCGCCCATGCCCTGCGCCGCGAGCCGGGCGGCGGTCGAACTCATCAGCGCCACCAGCAGCGCGACGCCCGCTGCACCGGCGACCTGCTGGATCGATGCCAGCGTGGCGCTGCCGTGGGAATACAGTTCCGGCTTCACCGACGACAGGCTGGTGGTGAACAGCGGCGTGAACAGCAGCGCGAAGCCGGCACTCATCACCACATGCCCGGCGAGGATGGCCGGCACCGGCGTCTGCGGTCCCAGCAGCGTCATCGACCACAGCACCACCGAGACGATCAGGATGCCGGGGATGATCAGCGGCCGCGGGCCGACGCGGTCATAGATGCGCCCGATGCGCGGCGCCAGCAGGCCCATCAGAAGTCCCCCGGGCAACAGCAGCAGGCCGGTCTGCAGCGTGCTCAGCGACAGCACGTTCTGCAGGTAGATGGGCAGCACGATGATGACGCCGAACAATGCGCCCATCAGCAGCGCCATCAGCAGCAGCGACATCGTGAAGTTGCGCGAGGCGAAGGTGCGCAGGTCGAGCAATGCACCATTGCGCTTCTGCAGCGACAGCTGGCGCAGCACGAACACCGCCATGATGACCGCGCCGCCGGCGGTGGGAATCCAGCCGGGCAGTTTGCCCGCGGCGGCTTGCTCACCCAGCGTGCTGATGCCATAGACCAGCCCGCCGAAGCCCAGCGCGGACAGCCCCACCGACCACAGGTCGAGCGGCGCATAGCGCGGCGTGGTCACGTTCTCGATGCGCCGCGCGCCCAGCAGCAGGCCGCCCACCGCGAACGGCAGCACCAGGATGAACAGCCAGCGCCAGTCGAGGTAGTGCAGCACGATGCCGGACAAGGTGGGACCGATGGCCGGTGCCACGGAGATGACGATGGAGATGTTGCCCATCGTGCGGCCGCGCAGCTCCAGCGGCACCAGCGTCATCACGGTGGTCATCAGCAGCGGCATCATGATGGCCGTGCCGCAGGCCTGGATCACGCGCGCGGTGATCAGCAGCGCAAGGCCCGGCGCCAGCGCCGCGGCCAGCGTGCCCAGCGTGAACAACGACATCGCCAGCAGGAAGATCGGCCGCGTGTTCAGCCGCTGCAGCATGAAGCCGGTGACCGGGATGACCGTGGCCATGGTCAGCAGGAAAGCGGTGGTCAGCCACTGCGCGGCACTGGCCGGCACGCCGAAGCTGGCCATCAGCGGCGGGATCGCCACGCCCATGATGGTTTCGTTGAGGATCACGACGAAGGCCGAGACCAGCAGCAGGCGGATGACCAGGCGATGGCGCGGATCGATGCCTGCCGTCGCCGAGGCTGCCGAGGGGATTTCCGACATGTGTGCTTCCGGAAGCAGGCGATCGATCAGGGGTCGGCGGCGGCCATGCCAGAAAAACGGCAGGGGAGTGAACCCTGCCATGGTGCCCAGGAGAGGACTCGAACCTCCACGGTGTTACCCGCTAGTACCTGAAACTAGTGCGTCTACCAATTCCGCCACCTGGGCACGGTGGGCGGCGAAATGTACGCAAGTGCAGGGTGGGAAGTCAACGAATGCATCGAGCCTTGCCGGCGTGTTTCGTTAAACTCGCAGACCATTGACAAAAACCCGCATGGCGGGGAAGCCGAGGACACCCTGAGACATCCGCGCAGAAGCAAATCCCGCCGCACTTCCGGCAGCAGCAGCCAGAACCCCGCCGGGGGGCGGCGCGCGCCGCAGTTCGGCCGCCAGACGCGGGCGCCGGTCCGGGGTGGCGGTGCCACCCGCACCCTGGTGGGAGTGGTTTCTGCCAACCGCGCCGGCTTCGGCTTCGTGCGCAGCGACGACCTGGTCGAGAGCGTATTCCTGCCGCCGCGCGAGATGGCCGGGCTGATGCATGGCGACCAGGTGCGCATCACCGCCACCCAGGGCGGCGACGGGCGCTGGTCCGGGCAGGTGGTGGAAGTGCAGGCCCGCGGCGTGGGCGCCTTCTTGGGCACCGTCGACATCCGCGGGCGTGCTGCCGGTGTGCAGTCTGCCGACCGCCGGATCAATCTTTATTGCCATGTGGCCGCCGAGCATCTCAATGGCGCCGGCCATGGCTCCTGGGTCATCGCCCGCATCCTCAAGTACCCGCAGGATGGCGGTGCCGGCGTGGCACGCATCGAACGACTGCTCGATCCGGACAAACCGGTGACGCTGGCCACAGAAGCGGCCATCGCCAAGCTGTCATTGCCGCGGGACTTCTCCGCCGGGGCGCTGGCCGATGCCGAGCGCCATGGCACCCAGGTCGATCCGGCCGAGGCCGCACGCCGCGTCGACCTGCGCGAGCTGGCGCTGGTCACCATCGATGGCGAGGACGCGCGCGACTTCGACGACGCGGTGTACGCCGAGCAGAACGATCGCGGCTTCCGCCTGATCGTCGCCATCGCCGATGTCAGCTACTACGTGCGCGAGGGAACGGCGCTGGATGCCGAGGCCCGCGAACGCGGCACTTCAGTGTATTTCCCGCGCCGCGTGGTGCCCATGCTGCCGGCGGCGCTGTCCGATGAGTTGTGCTCGCTGAAGCCGGGCGTGGACCGCCTGTGCCTGGTCGCCGACATGCAGGTGTCGCGCAATGGCCAGCTGCAGGATGCGCGCTTCTATCCGGGCGTGATGCGCTCGCATGCCAGGCTCACCTATTCGCTGGCGCATGCCGCGCTGTTCAAGGGCGAGCCGGCGGCGCGCGCGCAGGTCGGTCCGCTGTGCGAGAGATTGCTGCCGCTGGTCGATGTGTACCGGGCGCTGCTGAAGGCGCGCCAGCGCCGCGGCGCGCTCGACTTCGACGCGCCTGAACCACGCTTCATCCTCAACGATGCCGAGCAGGTGCGCGGCATCGACCTGCCGCTGCGCAACGATGCCCACCGCTTGATCGAGGAATGCATGGTGCTGGCCAATGTGGCCACCGCGCGCGAGCTGGCCACGCGGCACCGTCCCACGCTCTATCGCGTGCATGCCGAGCCGGATGCCACCAAGCTCGACAACCTGGTGAAGACGCTGGCCGCGCTGGGCATCGGCGTGGACCTTCCCGAGGAGATCACCACCCGCGACCTGCAGAAGATCTCGCCGCGCATCCGCGATGCGGCGCTGAAGCCCTTCATCGAGACGCTGGTGGTGCGTTCGCTGATGCAGGCCACCTACCAGCCGGAGAACATCGGCCATTTCGGCCTGGCGCTGACCCAATACGCCCACTTCACCTCGCCGATCCGCCGCTATCCGGACCTGGTGGTCCATCGCACCATCCGCGCGATGCTGGCCGGTGACGATATGGCCGGCCGTGCCTATGACACCGCGCAGCTGGAAGTGCTGGGCCAGCACCTGACCTTGTGCGAGAAGCGCGCCGATGAGGGCGGCCGCTATGTCGATGCCTACCTGAAGTGCGTGTACCTGCGCGATCGCATCGGCCAGACCTTCGATGCGGTGATCACCACGGTGGTCGACTTCGGCTGCTTCGTGCAGATCATCGAGGCGGCGGCCGACGGCCTGCTGCACCTGGACAACCTGCGCGACGATGAATACGTGAAGGACGATGCCCAGCACGCCTGGGTGGGCGAACGCAGCGGGCGCCGGTTGCAGCTGGGCACGCATGTGCGCGTCATCGTCACCGCAGTGAATCCGGTCGAGGGACTGATCGATCTGGACCTCGTGCCCGATGCGGCCACTGCCGCGCGGGCGCAGGAACCCCGGCACGGACGCCACGGCCGCCGGGAGCGCCGCAGTTGAGCGGCCCGGCGCAGGTCTATGGCCTGCATCCGGTGCGCACCTTGCTGCAGCGCTCGTCCGGCCGCATCCGGCGACTGCTGGTGGATGCACGGCGCGATGATCCGCGCATGCGCGAGCTGCTGCAGCTGGCGCAGCAGCACGGCGTGAAGCCCGAGCGGGTGGATGCGAAGCAGCTGGCCGCAAGGCTCGGTGCCGTCACGCACCAGGGCGTGGTGGCCGAGGTCGAGCCGCTGCCGCCGTGGCATGAGGACGAGCTGCTCGATGCCATCGGTGCGGCCACCGATCCTCTGGTGCTGGTGCTCGATGGCGTGCAGGACCCGCACAACCTCGGCGCCTGCCTGCGCACCGCCGATGCCTGCGGCGCGCTGGCGGTGGTGGTGCCCAGGGACCGTGCGGCCGGCATGAATGCCACGGTGCGCAAGGTGGCCGCCGGTGCCGCCGAGACGCTGCCGCTGGCCACGGTGACGAACCTGGCGCGCACGCTGCGCCTCATGAAGGATGCCGGCCAGTGGATCGTCGGGGCCGACATGCAGGGCCAGCAGCTGGCCTGGCAGGCCGATCTGGCCGGATCCCGCGCGATCGTGATGGGCGGCGAGGGCGACGGGCTGCGCGAGCTGACGCGCAAATCCTGCGATGCGCTGGTGCGCCTGCCGCAGGCCGGCAGCGTCGAAAGCCTGAATGTCTCGGTGGCCTGCGGGATGCTGCTGTACGAAGCCGTGCGCCAGCGGGGCGCCACCTCGGACCGGTGATTGTCCCGGTCAGGAACTGCCGTCAACCCTGACCTTTCCGTCCTCCATCGACTACAATACTGCCCATACAGTTATTTCAATCCGGGGTGGGCAGGCAATGGCTTGGACCAAGCACGATTACGAGGATATTCCGGGCACCTATGTGTTCGACGGCAAGCATGCGTACGGCGCGTATGCGCTCAACAAGCTGCTGTTTTCCTTCTGCGACGAGGCCAATCGCGCCGAGTTTGACAAGGATCCCGCGGCCTACTGCGACAAGTATGGCGTCGCCGGCAAGTACAAGGAGTTCGTGCTGAAGAAGGACTTCCTCGGCATGCTCAAAGCCGGCGCGAACATCTACTACATGGCCAAGATGGCCATTCCACGCGGCACGTCGGTGCAGGACTGCGGAGCGCAGTTCCAGGGCATCACCACGCCGGAGTTCCAGGCCAAGCTGCTCGCCAGGGCCGAGGGACTGGAAGAGAAGCTGAAGAAGCGCGAGGGTTACTGGAATGGCTAAGATCATCGGCGGAATCACCAGTTCGCACATCCCGGCGGTGGGCAATGCCATCGCCAACGGCCTGACGCAGGAGCCTTACTGGAAGCGCTTCTTCGACGGCTACAAGCCGGCCCAGGCCTGGCTCGAGGAGCACAAGCCTGATCTGGCCATCGTGGTCTACAACGACCATGGCCTGAACTTCTTCCTCGACAAGGTGCCCACCTTCGCGCTGGGCTGCGCCGACGTCTACGAGAACGCCGACGAGGGCTGGGCGCTGAAGCCGGTGGCGCCGTTCCGCGGCAATGCACCGCTGTCCTGGCACATCGCCGAGAAGCTGGTGGAGCAGGAGTTCGACATCTGCACCTGCCAGGAGATGAAGGTCGACCACGGTTTCGTGAATCCGATCCGCGCGCTGTGGGGCACGCACGAGGACTGGCCCATCGCCACGATCCCGCTGGCGGTGAACGTGGTGCAGCACCCGGTGCCGTCGGCGCTGCGCTGCTACAAGCTCGGCAAGGCGCTGCGTCGCGCCGTCGAATCCTATCCGCACGACATGAAGGTCGTGGTGCTGGGCACCGGCGGCATGTCGCACCAGCTGCAGGGCGAGCGCGCCGGCCTGATCGACGTGGACTTCGACCTGGAGACCATGGACCGCATCGCCAGCGATCCGGAGTGGTTCGCCAGCCTCAGCAACTCCGAGATCATGCGTCGCACCGGCACCGAAGGCATCGAGACCATCATGTGGCTGGTGATGCGCGGCGCGCTGCAGGACAACGTCAAGGTGGTGCACAAGCACTACCATGCGCCGATCTCGAACACCGGCGCCGGTGTGCTGGTGCTGGAGAACACGTTCCTCTGAGTTCCTCCACCTCCCGCGAGAACCTTCGCGGCAGCCTGCTGATGGTTGCCGCGATGGCGGGCTTCGCGGTCGAGGATGTCCTGATCAAGCAGATGGCCACGGGCCTGCCGGTAGGGCAGGTGCTGGCCATGGTGGGCACCGGCTGCGGCCTGCTGTTCGTGCTGATCTGCCTGTGGCGCGGCGAGCGGCTGCTGTCGCGCACTTTCTTCTACGCACCGGTGGTGCTGCGCAATCTCGGCGAGGCCGCGGGGTCGGCGGCCTTCGTCACGGCGCTGGCCCTGACCACGCTTTCTTCTGCTTCTGCCATCCTGCAGGCCACGCCGCTCGCCGTGACGCTGGGTGCGGCGCTGTTCCTCGGTGAAACCGTGCGGTGGCGACGATGGACCGCGATCGCGCTGGGTTTTGCCGGCGTGCTGATGATCATCCAGCCAGGCATGTCGGCCTTTGAGCCGGCCTCGCTGCTGGCATTGCTCGCTGTGGTGATGCTTGCCGTGCGTGACCTTGCCAGCCGCGCCACGCCGCGGGATGTCTCCAGCATCCAGCTTGCCGCCTGGGGACTGCTGTCACTGGTACCCGCCGGACTGCTGCTGCTGCTGTTCACCGGCACCGCGATGCTGCGGCCGGCCATGGCCGACCTGCTCCGGCTTGCCGGCATCATCGTGATCGGCGGCTCTGCGTACTACGCGGTGGTGATCGCGACCCGCATCGGCGAATTGAGCGCGGTGATGCCGTTCCGGTACACGCGGCTGGTGTTCGCGCTGGCGCTGGCCGCGCTGGTGTTCGGCGAGCGTCCGGATGTCCTGATGCTGCTGGGCGCCGGCCTGGTCGTGGGCACGGGGCTGTACACGATCTGGCGGACGGCGATGCGGCGCCAGCAGCTGGACTGACGCATCGCCTCTGTTGGCCGCCGGGCCTGTTTGTCGGCCGGGTGATACTCGCGGCTACAGCCCGAACAGCACCGCAGGTCCCTCGGTGTAATAGCGCGCCCCGAACACCAGCTTGCCCGCCAGGGCAATGGGCGCCGGCAGCGGATCACGTCCATCCCCGCGCGTGTTGGCGCGCACCGTGGCGTCGTCCGGCAGCACTTCACGGGTTCCCTCCGCGGTGCCGTCGGTCTCGAACAGCCGGTGATCCAGGCTCGACACCGCTGCGGTGAAATAGGCCTTGCCGCCGCTCATCGCCACCCAGTCCCCGTCGCGCGTGCCGAAGCTTGCGGCGGATCCCGGGTGCAGGTCGGCGAGGCGCACGGTGCCGCCGCGCGTGCCGTCGGTGACCCAGGGCTCGTGGCCGGCAGAATCACGACCGAGGAACAGCAGGCGCCCGCCGACCACGGCGGTGCCGGCCACCCGGGTGCCGAAATGCGCTTCGGAGGGCTCGACTGCCGGGCTGATCTCGACCGTGCCGGTGGCGGTGCCATCGGTCGCCCACAGCGACGCAGAGTTTCTTCCCGGCGCGCGGCCGGCGAAGAAGAACCGGCCCCTGAACGGGACCATGTCGCCGGCCGACGAAGCCACTTCGACGGTGCTGATGCGTGCGGTGCCCGCGGCGGTGCCGTCGCTGGCGAAGAGTCCGCGCCGGCCACTGGCGTTGCCCGGGTAGAAGGCCGAGAACAGCAGGCGGCCGCCGGCGACCGTGAACTGCGTGGGCGCACCGTCGCGGTCACGGCCGGGAAGCGCGTCGAAGAACATTTGCGTGCCGGCCGCGGTGCCGTCGGTGCGCCACAGTTCCACACCTTCGCCGCGCGAACTCCACGTGAAGTACAGGTGATCCCTGAACACGGCCATGTCGTAGCCCGACAGCGATCGCGACGGGCTGCTGTCCGTCAGCCGCTGCAGGCTGCCGGGCGTGCCATCGGTGGAATACAGGTGCGGCTCGCCGCGCCTGCCGCCGTCGGATGCGAAGAAATAGAGGCGGCCCTGCCATGCGGTCCATGCATCGACGGCTTCGAAGCGGGCATCACCACGCCGCTCGATGTCGGCGACCATCCGGGTGCCCGCGCTGCTGCCATCGCTGCTCCACAGTTCGCGCCCGTGCAGGCCATCGTCGGCGATCAGGTAGGCCTTGCCGCTGAACACGCCGATGAGCGTCGGCGCATCGCTGGCGCCGCCCGGCATGATGCCGAACGTCCTGACCCGGCGCACATTGCCGGCCGCATTGGCATGCCACAGCGCGTGCAGGCGGGTGGCCGGATCGCGCGCGGTGAACAACACGCCGCTGCCGAGCGCCAGCAGCTGCATCGGCTGCAGTGAGTCGTGGAGCTGGCGTGTGCCGGCCGCTGTCGCATCGCTGACCCAGAGCTTCTGCCCCGATGACGCAGTGCCCGCAACAAAGAACACCCTCGATCCGGTTGCTGCGTATTGCTGTGGCAGAAGCGCGCTATCGCTCAGCAGCGAAAGCACCGGGCCAGATGGAATGGGCGGCGGGGGCTCGGGCTCAGGCTCAGGCTCGGGCTCGGGCTCGGGCTCGGGCTCGGGTTCAGGCTCAGGCTCAGGCTCGGGCTCAGGCTCGGGCTCAGGTTCGGGAGGCGGCTCCGGAACAGGCGGCGGTTCCGGTTCCGGTGCCGGTTCGGGAGGTGGTGGCTCTGGCGCCGGTGGTGGCTCCGGAGCAGGCGTGGGTTCCGGCTTCGGTGCGGGGGGCGGTTCCGGCTTCGGCACAGGCGCCGGTTCGGGCTTGGGTGCCGGCTCCGGCTTCGGCGTCGGGGTCGGGGTCGGCGCAGGAGTCGGTTCCGGCGTGGGCACCGGCACGGGCACCGGCACCGGAGCAGGTGCGGGGGTCGGTTCTGGTGCTGGATCAGGTTCCGGCACCGGCACTGGCACGGGTTCCGGCAACGGCGCAGGATCCGGATCCGGCGATGCATCCCGCGCCGGACCGGGCACCGTCAGCACCGCCGTCAGGCTCACGCCTGCATAGTCTTCCATGCCCAGCAGGCCCACCTGCCAGGTGCCGGCCGCGGGCGATTGCAGCTCGCAGTGCTCCTCATTGCCGTCGCTGATCGACTCGCACTCGGGCGACCGCGGCCCGAGCACCGCGACATCCACGTTGCCGGTGCCGCCACTGGTGCGGATATCCAGCTTCAGTGCCCCCGAGGGCACCGACAGCACATGCGTGCTGATCGAGTCGCGGCTGCCCGCCAGCTGCGTGAGCTGCAGCAGGGTGTTCGCCTGTCCGGGCGTCGCGCCCGTGGCAGGCCGGGCGCCATCGTCGCTGCCGCCGCCGCCGCAGGCGGCCAGCGCCAGCGGCAATGACAGGATCGTGGCCAGCAGCAAGCGGTGCTTCATCCTTCCTCCGTCCGTGGCAGGCCGACGCTGCGGGGCCTGGCGGGCAGGGCATGATCCGGGCAGCCCGGCGCAGGCTGCCATCCGGATGGGTCGCAATGGCTTGCAGGCATCCTCCTTCAAGCCGACCCCGAGGGAGGATGCGATGACTGTCCCGGCGCCCAGGCGCCGGGAACCTCCGCCTCGTCAGTGCGGACCGGCGCCGGCTGGCGGCGCGGGCGTGCCCCAGTCCTCATGCGCCCGCGAGATGACATAGGCGTGCACCGCCTCGACCTGCTCCTCGTTGAGCAGGCTGGCGAAGCTGGCCATGCCCTTCTGCACCAGCGTGCCCTTCAGCACGATGTCGTTGAACTGCGCATGCGTGGCGCGATCCATGAAACGCAGGTCCTTCACGCCACCGATGGCCAGCTGGCCATGGCACTGCGCGCAGGTGCGCGCGAAAACCTCGGCGCCCTGGCGGATGATGGCCTCGCTGGCCCGCAGCGGCGGTGGCTCCGGGATCGCCGTCTCGGTGGGCGGGGGCAGCGGCGGCAGCTGCACTTTGCCACCCAGCTTGAACACCAGCAGACGCGCGGCGGCGCGATGCTGCGCGGTGCCGGCGCCGCGTTCGATCTGTGCGGCACCGCCACCCCAGCCGGCGTTCACCGCCACATACTGCTCGCCGTCCAGTTCATAGGTGATGGGACCGGCCACCGGCGCGGACTGCACCGGCATTTCCCACAGCAGCTCGCCATCGGTGGCACGGAAGGCCGCGAAGGTCTGCTTCGTGGTGCCTTCGAACACCAGGTTGCCGCCGGTGGCCAGCACACCGCCATTGCCATGCCGCGGCAGCGGCACCTTCCAGCGCATCTCCTGCTTCACCGGGTCCCATGCGATCAGCGCGGTGGCCTCGCGCGCGGTGCCCTCCTGCATCAGCCGCATGCGCTTCTGCAGCGCATCGCCGGTATAGCCGCCCCAGCCGGCATTCGAGCGGTATGGCTGCGGCTTGAAGTTCGGGTCCAGCGCGTAAACCATCCAGTGCTCATATTGCGGGAAGTAGGCGAGCCCGGTGTCCGGGCTGTAGGCCATCGGGAACCAGTTGTGCGCGCCGCCAGGTCCCGGCGCCACCAGCACCGGATCGGTGCCATAGCGCGCCTCGGGGTTTTCCACAGGACGGCCGGTTTCCAGGTCGATGTGGCTGGCCCAGGTCACCGGCACGTGGTTCTTCGCCGAGATCAGCTCGCCGGTGGCGCGATCGATCACATAGAAGAAGCCGTTCTTCGGCGCATGCAGCAGTACCTTGCGCTCGCGGCCGTCGATGGTGAGCTCCGCCTGCACGATGGACTGCGTGCAGGTGTAGTCCCAGTCTTCGCCGGGCGTCTCCTGGTAATGCCAGCGATACTCGCCGGTCTTCAGGTCGACGGCGACGATGGAACAGAGGAACAGGTTGTCGCCGCCCTGCGGGCTGCGATGCTTGTGCGCCAGCGGCGAACCATTGCCGGTGCCGATGTACACCATCTGCAGCGCCGGGTCATAGGCGATCGAATCCCACGCCGTGCCGCCGCCGCCGAGCGTCCACCACTCGCCGGTCCAGGTCTTCGCCGCCATCTCCATCACGCTGTCGGAGGCGGCGCCATCCGGCCCGTCGGCGGGATTGCCCGGCACCAGCCAGAACTTCCAGCGGAACTCGCCGGTGTCCGCATCCCACGCGCTGACGAAGCCGCGCACGCCCAGGTCCGCGCCGCCATTGCCGACCACCACCAGACCATCGAACACGCGCGGCGCGCCGGTGATGGACCAGGGCTGCGAGTCATCGAAGGTGCGCACTTCCCACTGCGGCCTGCCGGTCTTCGCATCGAGGCCCAGCAGGCGTCCGTCGAGCGTGGCGATGATGACCTTGCCATTCCAGAACGCGAGGCCACGCGACACAGGCTCGCAGCAGGCATAGCGGCCCCATTCGCGCGGCACCTTCGGGTCATGGGTCCACAGCTCGCGGCCGCTCTTCGCGTCATAGGCGGTGGTGATGTTCCAGGCGCTGATGTTGTAGATCACGCCATCGATGAACAGCGGCGTGCCTTCCACGCCGCGATAGGTGTCGAGGTCGGCATACCAGGCGAGGCCCAGTTCGCCGACATTGTGCTCGTTGATGGTCTGCAGCGGGCTGTAGCGCTGCGCGCTGTAGGTGCGGCCATCCATCAGCCATTGACCGGCTTCGGCCTCGGCATTGCGCAGGCGTTCGGCATCGACCGGCGTGCCGGCATCGCCAGAGCCGGGACCACCCCGGCAGCCCGCGATCGCAGCCACGCAAAGCACCACCAGACCCAGGATTCTCGTACGGAACATCTTCAGCGCCTCGCCAACCCCGATTGCAGTCGGGCAAGGATAGTGCATCCCGGCCATCACCGGCGCCGGGCCGGCGGCGGCGGCGTGAAACCTTGTGATGGCGCGGCGATTGGGCCATCTTTGGCCGGTTCGATCGGCCAACGAATGGAATCTGGGGGTCACGTGAAGAACACTCAGCCGTCCCGGCTCTTGATATCCCGCCCGCTGGTTGCATCTGCCATCAGCGCCATCCTCGGCACCAGTCCCGCCCTGCTGCACGCGGCAGAAGACGATGTGCTCGAACTGCAGGAGGTGGTCGTCACCGCGCAGTTCGTCGAACAGAACCTGCAGGAAACGCCGGTAGCCATCACGGCCATCACCGGCGAGATGCTCGAGGCGCGCAGCCAGACGCGCATCGCCGATGTCACTGCGCAATCGCCCAATGTCGTGCTGCAGGTGAATCCGGCCGGCGGCGGCAACTCGATGCGCGCCTATATCCGCGGCGTGGGGCAGGGCGACCAGTCACCCTCCGTCGATCCGGGCGTCGGCATCTATGTCGATGATGTGTATTTCGCCACCATCACCGCCTCGGTGTTCGAGCTGCTCGACCTGGAACGCGTCGAGATCCTGCGCGGCCCGCAGGGCACGCTCAGCGGCATGAATTCCCAGGGCGGCTCGGTGAAGCTGTTCTCGCGCAAGCCCGATGGTCGCGGCGGCTATGTCGAGGGCATCGTCGGCAGCCTCGACCGGCGCGAACTGCGCGCCAGCGGCGACCTGACGCTGGTGCCCGACACCTTGTTTGCGCGCGTCACGGGCATGTCGCGCAGTCGCAAGGGCCATGTGAAGCGCCTGGACTATGCCTGCACCCATCCGGATGATCCCTATGTGATCTCCGGCGCGATCCCGCGCGGCAACCACACCACCGACTGCGGCATGGGAACGCTGGGCGGGCAGTCCGTCACGGCGCTGCGCGGCTCGCTGCGCTGGCTGGCCTCCGACGATGTCGAGGTGAACCTGATTGCCGATGTCACCAGCGACAAATCCGAGTCGCAGCCGATGGTGCTGCGGCGGGCCGCCTCGTTCGACCCGGCCGCCTCGCTGTCCTACCAGGGCGTGCCCTATGACAGCCGCTATGTGGCCTGGGGCGCGGAAGCCGGCGACACCGTGATGCGTGATCCCTACATCACCTATGCAGACTTCCTGATTTCGGGCGTCACCTACACGCCGCTCGATGTGGCGGGCAATCCCGGGCCCAACAACGGCACGTTTTATGCCCGGCCGGTGAATGAGGCCGACAGCTGGGGCGTGTCGGGAACGGTCGACTGGCAGCTTCCCGGCAGTCTGGCGCTGAAGTCCATCACCGGCTATCGCGACTACACCACGCTGTCGGGACACGACAATGACGGCTCGCCGGCCGCCATCCTCGCCAGCCTGTCGGAGTTCCGGCATGACCAGTTCAGCCAGGAGATGCGCCTGAACGGCAGGGCGATGGATGGCTTGCTCGATTTCACGCTGGGCGGCATGTATTTCAGGCAGCGCACCACCTATGAGACGCGCGAGTCCGATCCCTTCCTGATCTTCTTCGGCACCGATCCCTACAACTTCCCGATCTTCGATTTCATCCAGACCGACACCACCGAGAACACCTTCAAGGGCGTGTTCCTGCATACGCTGTGGCATTTCACCGACCGTCTGAGCGCCTCGGCCGGCGTGCGCTACACGGACCAGAAAAAGGACTACACCTACTATCGCTTCAACGTCGATGGCGTGAATCCCTACCAGCCGCTCAGTGACCCGGCCAATCCGCTCAACGGCACCACCGGCAATTTCAGGGGCTCGCACACCGACTACCGCCTGAGCCTCGATTACCAGTGGAATGACGACCTGATGACCTACCTGTCGTTCGCCACCGGCTACAAGGGTGGCGGTGTCACGCCGCGTCCCTATGTGCCGCAGCAGGTGCGCGGCTTCGGTCCGGAGGAGCTGGAGGCCTGGGAGTTCGGCGTGAAGAGTCGCCTGTTCGACCGGCGCCTGCAGGCCAACCTGGCGGTGTTCTACAACGACTACATCGGCTACCAGGCCATGGCTTCCGAATGTGTCGACGAGGATGGCCAGCTGCTGCCGGATCCCTTCCGCTCGCCCTGCGGCCAGTACCTGAACGTCGCCGATGCGAAGGTGAAGGGCGCTGAACTGGAACTGGAGATCCGCCCCGCGCGCGGCCTGCTGGTGGACGCGGCCTTCAGCTACCTGGACTTCAAGTTCGGTGCGCCCTATGTGCAGACCGGATCGGTGGTGGAGGGCCAGCGGGCCCCCGGCATCGGCAAGACCAAGTGGAGCGTGGGCGCGCAATACACGATGAACCTCGGCGGCGGCACCCTCACGCCGCGCATCGATGCATTCCATACACCGGGTTATTGCGGCAACCTGGCCTGCGACGAGGTGGTCAGCAATGAGTCCTATACGCTGATGAACGCGCGCCTGACCTGGCGCACCGCCGACGAGAGCTGGAACATCTCGCTCGAGGCGACCAACCTCACCGACAAGCTTTACTATATCAACAAGTTCTACGCGGGCACCTACGCGTCGGCGATGCCGGGCACGCCGCGCCTGTGGGGCATTTCGGCAAGGAGAAGGTTCTGAACAATCTGCGATTCTGTGCGGGCGCCGCGGCGGCGGTGGTGATGCTGGCTGCCGGTTGCACGGCACCCGCCGGGCAATCCGCCGCCCGCGGCGACATCCTCATCGATGGCCGCAACGTGCACCCCGAGAGCATCGGCTCCTCGGCCGATGGCGCGGTGTTCATCGGCAGCATGACCGGCACCGTCTATCGCGCCGCTCCCGGCGAGAGCGTCGCAAAGCCCTTCATCACCCCGTCGGCAGAGAATGGCCTGCGCGCCGTATTCGGCGTGCTGGCCGATGATGCCGGCGATCGCCTCTGGGTTTGCTCGGTGTCCAATCCCTTCGTGCGCAGCGAGGCACCGGCGCAGCCCACCGAGGTCGTCGCCTTCGATCTCGACAGCGGCGCGCTGGTCGGCCGCTGGCCCTTCCCGGCACCCGGCGGCACCTGCAACGACATCGCCATCGGCCCCGATGGCGCGGCCTATGCCACCGACACGCCCGGCGGCCGCATCCTGCGGCTGAAGCCGGGTGCGGATGCACTTGAAGTGGTCGCCGCCACGCCGCAGCTGGTGGGCATCGACGGCATCGCATTCGCAGCCGATGGCACGATGTACATCAACAATGTGCGCAGCCACACGCTGTGGCGCGTCGAACTCAGCGGCGACGCCGCAAATCCGCAGCTCACGCAGCTGCAGGCCGACCGCGACATGGAAGGACCAGACGGGCTGCGTCCGGTGGGCCCGAACCGCTTCCTGCAGGCCGAGGGGCCGGGCGGCCGCGTCACGCTGGTGACCATCGACGGTGATGAGGCGAAGATCGAGGTGCTGCGCGACGGCCTGTCGTCGACACCGGGCGCAACGCTCGCCGGCGATACGGTCTACACCGTCGAGGGCAAGATCGACTACCTGGTCAATCCGCAGCTTCGCGGCCAGGATCCCGGCGAGTTCCGCGCCATCGCCATTCCCATGCCGCGCTGAAGGCCGGCCATGCATCCGGGGGTTTCCATGAAGAAGATCGGCATTTTCCTGCTCGCGGCCACCACCGCGCTGAGCATCCAGGCGCGCGCGCCCGGTGAGCGCACGGCCTGGCAGGCGGTCACCTGCGACCACGCCTGCCTGTCGCAGTGGACGCGCGACTATGTGGCCGCGCTGGCGCGCCGCGATGCCTCGTCACTGAAGGCGCACGAGGACGTGCGCTTTACCGAAAACAATGTCGAGCTGCCGCTGGGTGAACAGGGCCTGTGGAAAACGGTGACCGGCGTGGCACCCACCGGCCTGATCGCCGCCGATGTCGAGACCGGCAATGCCGCCTGGATCGGCACCGCCGAGGAAAACGGCAAGCCGGTGTATTTCGCGCTGCGCCTCGCCGTGCGCGATGGCCTGCTCGCCGATGTCGAGACCGTGGTGGTGCGCAACACCGGGCTGCCGCTGCCCTTCGGCGATGTGACCAAGGTCGAGCACGACCCCACCTTCAATGAAATCCTGCCCGAGGACCAGCGCCGCTCGCGCGCGCGCCTGCGCGCCGTGGCCGACAGCTACTTCAACACGGTCGAAGTGAATGACGGCGTGGTGTTCGCGCCGTTCGATCCGGACTGCGGACGACTCGAGAACGGCATCCTCACCACCGCGGCCAGCAGCGGCGGCGGCAGTGCCGGTTCGATCTCGCCGGGCTGCGAGGAGCAGTTCAAGCTCGGCATCTACCGCATCAACAAGCGCATCCGCGAGCGTCGCTATCCCATCATCGACGTGGAGCGCGGCGTGGTGGTGGCCACCGGTTTCTTCGACCATGCCAATGAGTGGGACCGCTACCTGCTCACCGACGGACGCGAGATGCGCACCGCGCTGAAGTGGCCGAACTCGATCTCGCTGATCGAGGCCTTCCGCATCCGCAACGGCGCCATCCATCGCATCGAGGCGGTGTTCACCTATGTGCCGCACATGATGCACAACCCGTTCTATCACTACCCGCCGCCGCCCCCGGCGCAGGCCGAGGACCCGGCCGTCGCCAGCGCCAGCTGCGATGCGGCCTGCCTGCGCGACGTGGCCGCGCGTTTCATGACGGCGATGGCCGGCCAGCGCCCCGGCGATGTGCCGTGGGCGCGCAATGTGAAGTTCACCGAGAACGGCGTCGGCATCCAGGTGGGCGAGGGCATCTGGGGATCGATCCGCAACAAGTCCGATGCGGCGCTGATCGTGCCGGATGAAAAGAACAACTCGGTGGCCTGGTATGGCCTCATCTACGACCACGATGCACCGGCCTGGGCCGGCGTGCGTCTCACCGTGCTGGGCAACCGGGTCAGCGAGGCCGAGGTGATCGTGGCGCGCGAGCGCAACCCGGGTCCCTGGGGTGATGCGACGCGCTTTGCGATCGACCAGCGCTTCACCAGCACCGTGCCTGCCGCGCGCCGCAGCTCGCGCAACCAGCTCATCGCCGCGGTGAAGGACTATGCGCAAAGCATGCAGGACGACAACGGCCGCGTGCATGCGCGCTTCGACTCCGGCTGCACCCGCACCGAGAACGGCATGCTGGTGACCAGCGGGGCGGTGGGTTCCATCGGCCTTGTGAAATCGCCCGGCCAGTACGCGCGCGGCTGCGAGGGGCAGCTTGCCATGGGCCTCTACAAGCCACTGGATCGCCTGCGCGGCCTTCGCATCCTGGCGGTGGATGAGGAGCGGGGCCTGGTGGCCGCCACCGCGATCGCGGACTTCAACCTGGCCGAGCGGCGCTATCGCCTCACCGATGGCCGCGAGGTGGAGACCGAGGCGGTGCACGCCATGTCGCGCGAGCTGTTCGAGGTCTACAAGATCGTCGACGGACGCATCGTCGCGGTGGAGGCGGTGTCGGTGGACCAGCCCTACGGAATGCCGTCCGCCTGGAACTGAGCATGCGTCGTGGAGCCATCGTTCCAGCCTGGCTGGCGGCATGGCTCCTGCTGCTCGGCGGCTGTGCCGGCGAGGTTCCGCAGGCCACGCGTGAAGGCCCCATTGTTGCCTTCGGTGACAGCCTGGTCCATGGCACCGGCTCTTCGGGCGGCGGCTTCGTGCCGCTGCTCGAAAAGCACATCGGACGTCCCATCGAGAACCTCGGCGTGCCCGGCAACACCACCGCCGATGGCCTGGAGCGCGTCGACGAGGTGCTGGCCCTGCAGCCGTCGGTGGTCATCCTGCTGCTGGGGGGCAACGACGTACTGCGGCGGGTCGATCCCGCCACCACTTTCCGCAACCTGGAAACGCTGATCCTGCGCCTGCAGGCCGATGGCGCGGCCGTGCTGCTGGTGGGGGTCCGCGGCAGCCTGCTCGGCGACGCCTACGCGGCGCGTTTCGCGGAGCTGGCCGCGCGCCATGATGCGGCGCATGTGCCCGATGTGCTGGGCGACACCTTCGGCCGGGCCGACTACATGGCCGACCAGGTGCATCCGAACGACCGCGGTTATGCCCTGATCGCCGAACGCATCGCCCCGGTGCTGGCAGACATGCTGCAGTAGCGTCGCCCGGGCGGGCGTCCCTCGCTTGCCCGCCCGCCCCCCCTTGAGTACACTTCGCGCCCCCTTGCCACACCGCACGCCTTGAAGCGGGTGGCTATATCCACAAGGAGATTCCATGAGGCACTACGAGATCGTGGTCCTGGTGCACCCGGACCAGAGCGAGCAGGTTCCCGCCATGCTCGAGCGTTACAAGGGCATGGTCACCGCCACCGGTGGTTCGGTCCACCGCGTCGAGGACTGGGGCCGCCGCCAGCTGGCCTTCCCCATCGCCAAGGTGCACAAGGCGCACTACCTGCTGATGAACATCGAGACCGACCAGGCCACGCTGGCCGAGCTGACCGGCGCGTTCCGCTTCAGCGACGCGGTGCTGCGTCACCTGGTGGTGGCGATGGACGAGGCCGTCACCGAGCCGTCGCCGATGGCCCGTGGCGATGACGAGGATGCCGACCGTCGCCGCGACCGCGACGATGACGGCGACGAAGCCGGCGCCCGCTGAAGGAGACCAACATGTCGCGATTCATCCGCCGCAAGAAGTTCTGCCGCTTCACCGCCGAGGGCGTGAAGTCCATCGATTACAAGGACCTGGCCACGCTCAAGGGCTACATCTCCGAGACCGGCAAGATCGTGCCCAGCCGCATCACCGGCACCAAGAGCTACTTCCAGCGCCAGCTGTCCGTGGCCATCAAGCGCGCGCGCTACCTGGCGCTGCTGCCCTACACCGATCAGCACTGAGGTCATTTCCATGGATGTCATTCTTCTGGAAAAAGTGGCCAACCTCGGCAACCTGGGCGATCGCGTCCAGGTGCGTTCCGGCTACGCCCGCAATTTCCTGCTGCCCAAGGGCAAAGCCACGCTGGCCACCCCGGCGAACGTGAAGAAGTTCGAGGCGCGCCGCGCCGAGCTCGAGAAGGTCGCGAGCGATGCGCTGGCCGGTGCCGAAGCCCGCAAGGCGAAACTCGAAGGCTTCACGCTCACCATCCGCGCCAAGGCCGGCAACGAGGGCAAGCTGTTCGGCTCCATCGGCACCAACGACATTGCCGAGGCCGCCACGGCAGCCGGCCAGGAAATCTCGCGCGGCGAGCTGCGCCTGCCCGACGGGCCGCTGCGCACCGTGGGCGAGCATGTGGTGTCGGTGCATCTGCACACCGACATCGACATCGAGATGCCCGTGGTGATCGAAGCGGAAGAGCAGGGCTGATCTTTTCCACAGCTTCTCCGCAGGTTGATCCGTAGCCGGTCCAGCGTCACTGGGCCAGAATAGCCCTGGCATGGACCGGCTCCATACTCCTCCCCATTCGACCGACGCCGAGCAGGCCGTGCTCGGCGGCCTGCTGCTCGACACGCAGGCCTGGGACCAGGTCGGCGACAGCATCACCGCCGACGATTTCTACCGTCCCGACCACCGCATGGTGTTCGACGCCATCG
This sequence comes from uncultured Steroidobacteraceae bacterium, assembly GCA_964417875.1. Taxonomy (GTDB): domain Bacteria; phylum Pseudomonadota; class Gammaproteobacteria; order Steroidobacterales; family Steroidobacteraceae; genus ZC4RG30. The sequence continues at coordinate 14,076 of CAYQJU010000023.1, read as the reverse complement.
CCGAGCTGGTGGCCGAATCGAAGGCGATCGACGTGGTCACGGTTTCCGAGCGCCTGGAGCGGCTCGGCAAGCTGGCCGATGTCGGCGGCCTGGCCTACCTGTCGACGCTGGTGCGCGACACCCCCACCGCGGCAAATGTGCGCGCCTATGCGCAGATCGTGCGCGAGCGCTCGCTGCTGCGCTCGCTGATCAGTGCCGGCAATGCCATCGTTTCATCCGTCTACAGCGACGAGGGTCTTTCGGCGCGGGAGCTGGTCAACGAGGCCGAGGCGCGCGTGTTCGAGATCGCCGAACGCGGCGCCGGCCGCACCGATGGCGCGCGCTCGGTGCGCTCGATGCTGCCGGCGCTGATCGACCAGATCGACGAGTGGCACACCAATCCCGACAGCCTGCGCGGCACGCCCAGCGGCTTCACCGATTTCGACAAGCTCACCGGCGGCCTGCGCGGCGGTGACCTGGTCATCGTGGCCGGCCGTCCCGGCATGGGCAAGACCACGCTGGCCATCAACATCGGCGAGAACGTCGCGCTGGACCACAAGGTGCGTGGCACGGTGCTGATCTTCTCGATGGAAATGCCCACCGAGCAGCTGATGACCCGCATGCTCTCCTCGGTGGGCGGCGTGCCGCTGCACGACATCCGCTCCGGGCGCATCAGCGACCAGGACTGGGCGCGGATCAGCAGCGCCACCAGCCAGCTGCAGGAAGCACGCATCTACATCGACGACCAGCCGGCGCTGACGCCCACCGACCTGCGCGCCCGCGCCCGCCGCGTGAAGCGCGAGCACGGCCTGCACCTGGTGATCGTCGATTACCTGCAGCTGATGCAGGTCAGCGGCACGAAGGAGAACCGCGCCACGGAGATCTCGGAGATCTCGCGCGGCCTGAAGGCCCTGGCCAAGGAACTGGATGTCCCCGTGATCGCCCTGTCGCAGCTGAACCGCAGCGTGGAGCAGCGCGAGGGGAAGAAGCCGGTGATGTCGGATCTTCGCGAGTGCGTCACCGGCGATACGCTGGTCTGCCTCACCGATGGCCGCCGCGTGCCTGTCGCCGATCTGGTGGGTCAGGCGCCTGATGTCTGGGCCGTGGACGAGCAGCAGCGTCTGGTCCGCGCCCACGCCGACAAGGTCTGGCATGTCGGGCGCAAGCCGGTTTTTCATGTACAGCTGGCCAGTGGGCGTTCGATCAGGGCGACTGCGGAACATCGTCTGCTGGGCGGTGAGGGCTGGAAGACGGTCGCCGAGCTGAATGCCGGCGACCGGCTCGCGCTGTTCCGAAAAATTTTACAGCCGGATTCCCTTTTCTGGGACCGGGTGGTAGCAGTCACTCCGGCCGGCGAAGAGGACGTCTTCGATCTGACCGTCCCCGGTCCCGCATGCTGGCTGGCGGATGGCATCGTCACCCACAACTCGGGCGCGATCGAGCAGGATGCAGACATGATCCTGTTCATCTATCGCGAGGAGTATTACGACAAGAACTCCCCCCGCAAGGGCGAGGCCGATGTCGAGCTGGCCAAGCACAGGAACGGCGAGACCGGCCACTTCGTGCTCACCTTCCAGGGCAAGTACACGCGCTTCTCGAACTTCATGCCCGAGGCCTATGCCGAAGGCGTGCTGAGGTGATCTCGCCGATCCGCGCCGAGGTCAGCGCCGCGGCGCTGCGGCACAATGTTGCGCGCATCCGGCAAGTGGCGGCGGGCAGCCGCATCATGGCGGTGGTCAAGGCCAATGCATACGGGCACGGGCTGGTCGAGACCGCACGCTGCCTGGACGATGCCGATGCATTCGGCGTGGCGCGCCTGCCCGAAGCGCTGGCGCTGCGCATCTCGGGCATCAGCAAGCCCGTGGTGCTGCTCGAGGGGGTGTTCGAGGCGGCACAGCTGCACGATGCGGCCGCTCAGGACCTGCAGATCGTCGTGCATTGCCCGGAGCAGCTGGCGCAACTGGAATCGGTCCCGCCGCCCCCCAGGCCGCTGGTGGTGTGGCTGAAGATCGACACCGGCATGAACCGCCTGGGCTTCAGGCCCGGGCAGGTGCCGTCGGTGCTGGCGCGCCTTGCGGCACTGCAGCCGCGCATCGCCGGACTGCGCCTGATGACGCATTTCGCATCCGCCGATGAACCCGACGACGAGATGACGGCGCGGCAGGTCGCAGGTTTCGCGCAGCTCACGGGGCAGGGTGCCTGGCAGCGCAGCCTGTGCAATTCCGCCGGCGTCTTCGCCCATCCCGAGGCGCATGCGGAATGGGTTCGTCCCGGGCTTGCGCTGTATGGCGTCTCGCCGTTCGCCGACCTGCTGGGTTCGCAGCTCGGGTTGCGGCCGGCCATGCGCCTGGTCTCCACGGTCATCGCGCTGCGCGATGTGCTGCGCGGGGAGGGCGTGGGCTATGGCGCCACCTGGCGCGCGCAGCGCGACACCCGCGTGGCCATCATCGCGGCCGGTTATGGCGATGGCCTGCCGCGTTCGCTGCCGGTGGGAACCCCCGTGCTGCTCGGCCAGCAGCGTGCCGGGGTGGTCGGGCGCGTGTCGATGGACATGCTGGCCGTGGATGTGGGCGCAGTGCCCTCGGTGCGGGTCGGCGATGAGGCCGTGCTGTGGGGCGAGGGCCTGCCGGTCGAGGAGATCGCCGCGCATGCCGGCACCATCCCCTATGAACTGCTCTGCGGCGTGAGCCAGCGTGTGCCGCTGGCACGGGTGTAGAAAAATGCCGGCGCCACGCGGTGCGGCGCCGGTCGCCGTGCGTGGCTAGCCTGCCTCGTGCATCTGCGACTGCAGGAAGTTCTGCTCGCCGACCCGCGAGATCAGTTCCACCTGCGTCTCGAGGTAGTCGATGTGCTCCTCGGTGTCCGACAGGATCTTCTCGAACAGCTCGCGGCTGACATAGTCGCGCGAGGCCTCGCAGTGCGCGATGGCCTCCTTCAGGTGCTTCTGGCTGGCGTATTCGACCTTCAGGTCGCAGTCCAGCGTCTCGATGGGATGCTCGCCCACCAGCAGCTTGCCCAGGTCCTGCAGGTTCGGCAGCCCGCCCAGCGTCAGCACGCGCTCGACCAGCAGGTCGGCGTGCTTCATCTCCTCGATGGACTCCTCGTATTCGTGCTTGGCCCAGCGCTTCAGCCCCCAGTTCTTCAGCATCCTGGCATGCAGGAAGTACTGGTTGATCGCGGTCAACTCCATCTTGAGCTGGGCATTGAGGAAGGAGATGACCTGCTTGTCGCCTTGCATGAATCGGGACCTCGGACAGTGATGAATGGACAGGGTCGAACGCTACCAGCTTGTGGCCGGGGGAGGGGCAAGCGGGAATAAGTCATGTGTTGCAAACACGAACGATTCGCATTAGGATCGCCCCATGGTCATCTGTGTCTGCCAGAACATCACGGAACGCGACATCGCCACGGCGGTGGCCAGTGGATGCAGCAGCTTTGCGGCGCTGCAAGAGAAGCTGGAAGTGAGCACCTGCTGCGGCACCTGCGAATGCATGGCCCGCGAGACCTTCGAACAGCATGAGGCTGCCGTGGCCCGCACCAGCGCCGTCGCGGCCTGATCCGCTCCCAGAGGACGCAGCCCCCGGTTCAATGAAAAACGCCGCCATCGGGCGGCGTTTTTCATTCCGGCAGGGAAGCCTTCGGGCGGTGGCCGGGGCCGGCCGCAGCGCGCGGCCCGGCCGGTCAACCCTCGAAGAATCCCATCTTCACGCCGGCCAGCTGGATGACGTCGTTGTCGGCCAGCTTGCGCGCCTGGGCGCCAATCGGCACGCCGTTCACCAGCGGATAATTGTCGGGCTTGTCGGCCTCGACATGCACGATGTAGAAGCCGTCGGCGCGCCGCGTGACTGCCGCCACCTGCACGCCCGGACGACCCAGCGTGGTCAGTGCCTTCACCAGCTCGAGCTCGCGGCCGGCGAACGCGCCGGACAGCACCTGCAGCCGCGCCTTCTTCACCTGCTGCGCGCCATCGGGCAGCGCGCGGCGGATGTTGGTGGCGGTGGCAGTGCCGATGGCCTCATCGGCCTTGTCGCGCGCCGCGCGGATCTTCTCCACCGGCCGCTGCGAGGGCTGGATCACCATGGTCTTCTCGAATTCATCCTGCTGGGCGTCGTCATCCTCGACGAAGCGCAGCTGGTGGTGCCCGACCGTGATCACATCACCATGCTGCAGGGCATGCTTCTTGATCAGCTTGCCGTTGACATAGGTGCCGTTGGTGCTGTTCAAGTCCTCGAGGAATGAATCGTTGAGGATGTTGATGATCAGGGAGTGATGCCCGCTGACCGCAGGGTTGTCGATCCGGATGTCGTTGTCCGGCAGGCGCCCCACGGTGTAGCGCTCCTTGTTCATGTTGTATTCGGCCAGAACCTGGCCGTCGAGAGTCAGCACTAACCTTGCCATGTTGAGCGCCTTTGCTTAGCTGAAGACCTTGAGAATCCTGTCAAATATACCGCGCCGCGCCGGAAATGAGTCCATCACCTGCGCGAGCACCACCGAGATGTTGTCCTTGCCGCCGTTGTCGTTGGCGAGCTGGATCAGGTGCTGGCCGACCGAATACAGGTTGTTGCCGAAGGTGTTGACGGTGACCACCATGTCGTCGTCACCGATCATGTCCGACAGGCCATCCGAGCACATCAGGTACACATCGCCCTTTTGCACGGGAATTTCCTGCATTTCCACGTCGACCTGCGTCTCCACGCCCAGCGCGCGCGTCACGTAGTTCTTGTTCGAGGCCCGCTGCGCCTCCTCGGGCGAATAAAAGCCGCGATCCACCAGTTCCTGCAGCAGCGAGTGATCGAGGGTGACCTGCTCGATCTCGCTGCCGCGGATGCGGTACAGGCGCGAGTCACCGACATGCGCCACGGTCACCTTGTTGTCGTAGAACAGCGCGGCCACCACGGTGGTGCCCATGCCCTGGCACTGGGTCTGCGTGCGGGCCGTCTGGTAGATGATCTTGTTGGCACGCTGGATGGCGTCGCGCAGGATGATGGTGGGACGCGACAGCCCGGTGCCCGGGTCGGGCACGGACAGATCCTGCATCTCGATTGCTTCGCGTACCAGGTTGACCACGGTCTTCACCGCAATGCCACTTGCGACCTCGCCGGCGTTGTAGCCGCCCATGCCATCGGCCAGCACGGCAAGACCCAGTTCGCCATCGACGGCGATCATGTCCTCGTTGTGCTCGCGGACCCTGCCCGTGTCGGTCTGGCCAACGCAGTGCAGTTTGCCTTTCAGGCTCATCGGGCGGCTGTTCCGGTTCTGCTCCCAAAGCTTGGCGGATCGTACTTAACTCTGGCTGGGGCTGCACTGGAACAGGGTCCGTTTGCGAAGCGGTGCGCAGGATTTGTGGGCTGTGTCGCGGGCTGGCATTCTTGGGCGCCTGCTCGCGCCTCTCCCAGGCAACCGGATCCGCCTTGGCCCGCAACGCCGCCACTTCATATATCTGTGATGCCTGTCATGGCTCCTCGCCGAAGTGGCAGGGCCAGTGTCCGCATTGTGGCGAGTGGAACAGCCTCTCGGAGCAGGCCGGCGCACCGGCCGCGCGTGCTGCGGGCAAGGCCCGCAGGGCAGCGCTGGTGGCGGCCAGCAGCGCGCAGCCTCTGGCCCATGCGATGCAGGCGGCAGGCACCGCGGAGGCCGCGCGCATCGGACTGGGCATGGACGAGCTGGACCGTGTGCTCGGCGGCGGCCTCGTGCCCGGCTCGGTGACGCTGCTGGGCGGCGAGCCCGGCATCGGCAAATCGACGCTGCTGCTGCAGGTCGCCGGCGCGCTGGCAGTGCGCCGGCCGGTGCTGTATGCCACCGGCGAGGAATCCACCGCGCAGGTGGCATTGCGCGCGCGGCGCATCGGTGGTGCCTGGGAGCAGGTGCAGGTGCTCGCCGAAACCGATGTGGACACCGTGATCGCGCTGGCCGACGCGCAGCGTCCGGCGCTGCTGGTGATCGATTCGATCCAGACCATGCAGCTGGCGGCATTGCCCGGGGCGGCCGGCGCGGTCACGCAGCTGCGCGAGTGCACGGCCGCGCTGGTGCGCTTTGCCAAGGCCAGCGGCACGGCGGTGCTGATCGTGGGCCATGTCACCAAGGATGGCGCCATCGCAGGCCCGCGGCTGCTCGAGCACCTGGTGGACACCGTGCTCTATTTCGAGCGCGATGCCGGCAGCCGCTTCCGCCGCGTGCGCGCCGCCAAGAACCGCTTCGGCGCCGCCAACGAGCTGGGCTTCTTCCTGATGCAGGACAGCGGCCTGAAGGAAGTGAAGAACCCGGCGGCGATCTTCCTGGCGCGCGCGCCGCAGCCGGTGGCAGGCTCGGTGGTGATGGTCACGCGCGATGGCACGCGGCCGCTGCTGGTCGAGGTGCAGGGCCTGGTCGATCCGTCGCGGTTCGGCGCGCCGCGTCGCGTTGCGCAGGGCATCGACCACGGCCGCCTCGCGATGCTGCTGGCGGTGCTGCACCGGCATGGCGGGGTGGCGCTGCAGGAACACGATGTCTTCGCCAATGTGGTCGGCGGGCTGTCGATCGACGAGCCGGCCTCCGACCTGGCGGTGGCGCTGGCGCTGGCCTCGAGCCTGCGCGATGTGGCGCTGGCCGCCGATCTGGTGGTGTTCGGCGAGCTGGGCCTGACCGGCGAGGTTCGTCCGGTGGCCTTTGGCGAGGAGCGCATCCGCGAGGCGGCCAAACTCGGCTTCCGTCGCGCGCTGGTGCCGGAAGCGAACCTGCCGCGGGTCGCCATCGAGGGCATCCAGGTGGCCGGCGTCGCGCGCATCGGGGACGCGCTGCGCCTGGGGCTGCCTGACCGGCCGGTATAATCCCGCCATGTTCTCCAAACTCACCGAACGGCTGACCAAGGCCGTCGATACGCTGCGCGGCCGCGGCCGCCTCACCGAAGACAACATCGCCGACTCCCTGCGCGAAGTGCGCATGGCGCTGCTCGAGGCCGACGTGGCGCTGCCCGTGGTCAAGCGCTTCATCGAGGCCGTGCGCACCAAGGCCATTGGCACCGAGGTGCAGGGCAGCCTGACGCCGGGCCAGGCGCTGGTGGGCGTGATCCACGATGAGCTCGTGGCGCTGATGGGCGGCAATGCGCGGCCCTTCGACCTGCGTCATTCGCCGCCGGCCGTGGTGCTGCTGGCCGGCCTGCAGGGCGCCGGCAAGACCACCACCGCCGGCAAGCTGGCCCGTCTGCTGGTGGAGCAGAAAAAGCGCGTGCTGCTCGCCAGCACCGACATCCGCCGTCCGGCAGCCGTGCTGCAGCTGGAACGGCTGGCCGCACAGGTGGGCGCAGACTTCCATCCGGTGGGCGCCGGCCAGACACCACGGCAGATCGCCGCCAGTGCGCTGGAAGCGGCGCGCCGCGGTGTCCATGGCGTGCTGATCATCGACACCGCCGGCCGCCTGCATGTCGACGCGGAGCTGATGCAGGAGGTGCGCGACATCGACACCGCCGTGCAGCCGCACGAACGGCTGTTCGTGGTCGATGCCATGGCCGGCCAGGACGCGGTCAATGCCGCCAAGGCCTTCGGCGAGGCGCTGGCCCTCACCGGCACCATCCTCACCAAGGCCGATGGTGATGCCCGCGGCGGCGCCGCGCTGTCGGTGCGCGAGATCACCGGCAGCCCGCTGCTGTTCGTCGGCACCGGCGAGAAGACCGATGCGCTGGAGCCCTTCGACCCGGACCGCATGGCCCGTCGCATCCTCGGCATGGGCGATGTGGTCGCGCTGGTGGAGGAGGTTCGCCGCAGTGTCGATGTGGACCAGGCCGAGCAGCTTGCGAAGAAGGTCGCCAAGGGCAAGGGCTTCGACTTCAACGACCTGAAGATGCAGCTGCAGCAGCTGCAGAAAATGGGCGGAATGGCCTCGCTGCTCGACAAGCTGCCAGGTGGTGCGCAGGCAGCGCAGAAGCTGCAGCAGGGGCAGGGCGACCGGGAGCTGAAGCGCCAGGTCGCGCTGATCGACTCGATGACACCGCGCGAGCGGCGCCGTCCGGAGATCATCGACGGGTCGCGACGCCGACGCATCGCGGCCGGCGCCGGCATGAAGGTGCAGGATGTGAACCGCCTGCTCAAGCAGCACATGGAAATGCAGAAGATGATGAAGAAGCTCGGCAGCGGCAAGCTGCAGAGGATGATGGGGGCGATGGGCGGGAAGTTTCCCGGCATGCCCCGCGGCTTCTGACCCGCGGCTCAGCCGCCCGGGCGCAGCGACATCGAAGAATCCTTCGCGATCACTTCCTGCAGGCGACAGAAATGCCAGTCGCGCGCGCTGGCTGACAGACGACCGTTCGAATAGGTTTCGCAGCCGGCTGGCTCCGGCAGCGGATATTCCTCCAGCGGATCATCGATCAGGTCATAGAACTCGCAATCCGCGGCCGTGCTGCCATTGGCGCAGACCAGTTTGTAGCGGGCATTGCGGGCTGCTACATGCCGGAGGTTCTGGCGGATCGGATTGATGGTCTCGGCCAGCAGGTAGCCGCGATCCGGATCGCGCAGGCGCGAGGCGCCCTCGAACAGCACCGGCGTCAATGACTCACCGTCCACATCGACCATGGCATTGCCTTCGCGGCCGGGTACGCGCGCCGGCACCGGCAACCCGGCCAACTGCAGGATGGTCGGGAACAGGTCGACGCTGTGCGTGGGCACCTCGCTGTGGCTGCCGGCGCGGATGCGCGGTCCGCGGATCACCATCGGCACATGCACCCCGCTCTGGTAGGCAGTGCCCTTGCTGCGGTTCACGCGCGTGATGTAGAGGTTGTCGATGAACTCGCGGTTCGCGCCGAACATCCAGGTGCCGTTGTCACCGACATAGATCACGTAGGTATCCGGATCGAGCCGGTCGACCACCTGCAGCACGCGCCCGATCAGCGTATCCATCGAATTGGTCATCGCGCGCATCAGTGCCTTGTCGGTGCAGCGGCCGACGATGGCGGTGCCGAAGGTGCCGCCGCAGGCCTCCATCTCGCGACGCGAGGGTGCATCGAGCGTGTCGGCATTCGGCACCGCCATCGGGTTCGGCCGCTGGTTGCCGGTGATGTGCGCCAGGTTGTGCGCCAGCCAGACGAACCACGGCCTGTCAGGATCGCGCTGTTCCTGTTCGGTGATCCACGCGATGGCATCGGCGGTCTTGACCACCGGCGCATAGGTCGTGGGAGCGATGCCGGGCAGCGAGCGCGTCGGCGCCGACTCCTGCCGCCACTGGTCCGGTGGGCTGTCGGCATCCTGGATCTGGTAGTTCCATTCCCAATAGGTGTCGACGCCGCCGTGCAGGTTGCCGCGGAACAGGTCGAAACCGGCTTCCTTCGGCTTCATGCCGGGATACTCGTCGAGCCCTGCGATATGCCACTTGCCGAAGATCGCGGTGCTGTAGCCACCCTTGTCCTTCAGGTCGCGCACGAAGGAGTGGTGGTTCTGCGTCAGGTGATGCGTGTAGTCGAGTACGCCGGTCTTCACCGGATAGAGTCCGGTGAGCAGCGAGGTGCGGGTCGGTGAACAGAAGGGATTGGCCCATGCCTGCGTGAAGCGCATGCCCGCCTGCGCCAGCGCGTTGAGGTTCGGGGTCGACGCCGGTCGACCCTCGATGTCGCGATACTGCGGATGATCGTGGCCCCGGGGCCCGTACTTCTCCAGCATGGCATCGACCAGGCCCGGATACATGCCGCTGCTCGCATCCATGCCGATGTCGTCGCTGATGATCAGCAGGATGTTCGGGCGCTGCGCATTGCCCGCTGCGGCCGCAAGCGCCGTGGCCGGCAACCAGGCCACGATCGTGGACAACGCGGCGGCGCGCAGGACGCGCAAGACAGTGGAAATGTTCATCGAGACCCTTCAAGTCCGCGACCGCATCATGCGGCGCCTGGCAGAGGCCTCAATCGATAACGCCGCGCAGCCGGCGGCGTCAACGTGAACCTGCGCCTGACCGATAACCTTCCAGTGCATCGCGGAGGCCGGCATGCCCCGGAAAGCGTTCGACGGCTGCCTCGAGCACGCGGATCGCCTGTTGCCTGCGGCCGGTTTCGGCCAGCGCCACCGCATGCACCAGCGCGTACTGCGGATTGGAGGGCGCAAGCTGCGCGGCCCGGCGGAACAGTTCCACCGATCCGGGGGTGCGGCCCGTGCGCACATGCAGCAGGCCGAGCATGTAGTGCGCATCGCCGGAATCCGGATATTCCCGCAGTGCCTCGCGCAGCAGCTCCTCGCCCAGCTCATCGCGGCCGCGCGCGCGCCAGGCATCGGCCAGGTTCAGCATGCCGGGCAGGTAGCGTGGCGCCAGTTTTCGCGCCTGCAGGAAGGCCTGTTCGGCGGCCTGCTGGTTGCCCTGCGCCGCGTGGAACACGCCGAGGTCGTTCTGCGATTCGGGCATGTCCGCGTTGTGCTGCAACGCTGCCAGGTATTCATCAAAAAGTTCCTGCAGCGGCGCGCGCAGTCCGGCCGGCGCGGCGTCGGGGCGCACGTCGACCAGCTGCCGCGCCACGGCCATGCGCACCGCCCTGGCCGGATCGGACATCAGCCCCTTGAGCGCTTCCAGGCGCTGCAAGGGCGGCAGGAAGCCGAGCGCCGACACCGCGCCGGTGCGCACCAATGGATCGGCATCGACGATCGCGCCGGCCACCGTGTCGACCTGCTGCTGCGAGGGAAAGCGCGCGCTTTCCACCAGCGCGATGGCGCGCAGCATCGGCGCATTGCCCGCATGCGCCGCGAATCCGAGCAGTGCCGGCGCCACGCCGGCATCGCCCTCGCGGGCGGCATGCAGCAGTGCTGCATGCGCATACCAGGGCTCGGTGCGGCCGGTGCGCTGCGTGATGAAGTCCGCGGCCCAGGCATCGTCGCGATCGCTGTGGCACTGCGTGCAGGCATTGGGAACACCGAAACGCAGGCTCGCGATGGGGTCGGGCACGCGGAAGGAATGATCGCGCCGCGCATCCACTCCCATGAAGGTGCGGGGCGCCATGTGGCAGTTGACGCATTGCGCGCCGGCCGAGCCGGGTTCGTGGAAGTAATGCTCGCGGGTGTCATGGCGCGCCGGCTCGTGACATTGCAGGCACAGTGCATTGCCTTCGGCGCGCAGGCGCGCGCCATGCGGTTCATGACAGTTCGAGCACGAGACATGGTTCTGGTGCATGCGGCTCTGCAGGAAGGAGCCGGTCTCGAACACCTCCTCGAGGATCTGCCCGTCGGCGTGATACATGCCCTGCAGCAGCGGGCTGAGCGTGTACTGGTCGAAGAAGGGCAGCGTGATGTCCGGCTGCACGAGCTCGGTGCGCCGCGAATGGCAGGCACTGCACACCTGCAGCTGCTGGCTCATGCCGGCGGGCTGCGATGGCACCTGGCTGCGTTCGCGCGATGGTTTCCAGACAGCGTCCAGTTGCAGTGCCAGTCCGCGATCGCCAATGTCGCTGCGGCCCTCCGCCCAGGCCAGATGGTTCGAGGCCGGACCGTGGCAGGCCTCGCAGCCCACGTTCACTTCCTGCCAGCGCGTCGCGTAGCGGTCTTCCGGGGGCAAATAGGCCTTCAGCAGGCCGGTGGAATGACAGCTCGCGCAGCGCGAGTTCCAGTTCTGGAAGGCGCCGGTCCAGTGCAGCGGATCATCATGCGTCACCGCCTCGTCGGGATACTGGTGATACCAGCGCTGTCCGCCTTCGTTGGCCGGGCGACTGTCCCAGCTCAGGCCCGGCACCTGCAGGCGTCCGTCCGGCATCCGGATGAGGTATTGCTGCAGCGGGAACCAGCCGAAGGTGAATGCGACTGGAAACTGCTGCAACCCGCCGCTGGCATCATCGGTCTCGATGACGAAGGTCCCATCGCGGGTGAGGAATCGCGAGCGCTGCCCGAAGTAATCGAAATGCGCATCCCCGAAGTCGCCAAGCACGGACTCGCGCGTGGCCGGCAGCATCGCTTGATGGTGATGGCTGGACTGCCAGGCTTCGAACTGCGCCTGGTGGCAATTGGCGCAGCGGGCCGAGCCGACGAAGGCAGCAGGCGGCAGAGGATCTGGTCGCGCGAGCAGCACCCACGCCAGCAGGCTGCCCCCGAGCAGCACCGCCACGGCGATCATCATCAGGCGTGTGCGCCCCCCCTGCATGGGCCGGATGATAACGCCCGCCGCTGCCTGCCGCCGCTGGCACCGACAGAGCAGGGTGTGGAAGAATGAACCTCCTGCATACCCCGGAGGCGCCGTGTCACTGCATGAGATTCTCGCCCGCCGCATCGACGGCAGCGAACGTGACCTGTCCGAATTCCGGGGCCAGGTGCTGCTGATCGTGAATGTGGCCAGCCGCTGCGGCTTCACTCCGCAATATGCGGGCCTGCAGGCGCTGTACGGCAAGTACCGCGACCGCGGCTTTGCCGTGCTGGGGTTTCCGTGCAACCAGTTCGGTTCGCAGGAGCCCGGCAGCGAGCAGGAGATCGGCCAGTTCTGCTCCACTCAGTTCGACGTGACCTTCCCGATGTTCGCCAAGGTCGAGGTGAACGGCGCCAATGCGCATCCGCTCTACCAGTACCTGAAGGCGGCGGCCCCGGGCGTGCTGGGCACCGAGGCGATCAAGTGGAACTTCACCAAGTTCCTCATCGATCGCGATGGACGTGTGGTGTCGCGCCATGCGCCGAAGCAGGAACCCCGGGAGCTCGAGCGCGAGATCGAGGCCCTGCTCTAGCGCCCGATGCGCAACAACAAGGGTGCCAATCCATCCCGGCCGCCGATTGCCGCCGGCGTCCGGCTGATCGAAGCCGCACTGAGTCCCGGGGGTGATCCGGTCATCGGACTCTATCTCTTCACCGCCTATGGACGGCTGGTGCGCTCGATGGGGCGCGGCACCCGATTCGCGGCGATCAACCCTGCATCCATCGGCGTGCCCGCACTGCTGCGCGCCCATCCCGGCCTGAGCCAGACGCAGCTGGCCGAACTGCTCGGTGTCGAGCGCATGACCGCCGGTGTGCAGGTGGAGCAATGCATCCGTGACGGCCTGGTGACGCGGCGGCGTTCACAGACGGATCGCCGCCGTTATGAGTTGCACGTCACCGCACGCGGACTGGTCAACCTGCGCCGGGTGGCCAAACTGATTCCGTTGCACGAGCAGTCGCTGTTCGGCCGGCTGAATGCCCGCGACCGGGCCGCGCTGTATCGCATCCTGCGCAATTTCATCGATGTCGCCGCGCCGCCACGGTGACGGCAACAACTTCGTCGGAACAATCCTACATGGCGTCGGCGTTCCGCGCCGACGGCGAACTCTTACACAGCCGATAGGCTCGACACTGGCTTGTTGAGTCAAACTCGGACAGGCCGCGCCTGGGGTGCGGCACTGCCCGGTCGCCAGCACCTGTGGGAGCAAATGGATGGATGCTGCTGAGAGGGTGAGCCGCCGCTCATCCCGCCCCCCCTCGCCGGTTCGCCGCGAGGAAGAGGAGCTGGACCTGCGTGACCTGCTGAAGGTGTTGCAGGGTATCCGCGATGGAGACTTCTCCGTGCGCCTGCCCGGTGACAGGACCGGCCTCTCCGGCAAGGTCGCCGATGTCATCAACGAGATCGCCGCCACCAACCAGCGCCTGGCGCGCGAGGTCGAGCGCGCCGGCCAGCTGGTGGGCAAGGAAGGGCGCACACGCCACCGCATCACCACCGAGCGCCGCTCCGGCTCCTGGGGTGCGATGGAAAGCGCACTCAATACCCTGATCGATGACCTGGTGTGGCCCACCGCCGAGACCACCCGCACCATCTCCGCCGTGGCGAAGGGCGACCTGTCGCAGCTGATGCCGCTGGATGTCGATGGCCGTCCGGTCAAGGGCGAGTTCCTGCGCTCGGCCACCATCGTCAATTCGATGATCGAGCAGATGCGCGGCTTCACCTCGGAGGTGACGCGCGTGGCGCGCGAGGTGGGCACCGAGGGCAAGCTCGGCGGCCAGGCCATCGTGCCGGGCGCCGGCGGCACCTGGAAGGATCTCACCGATTCGGTGAACGCCATGGCCACCAACCTCACCGGCCAGGTGCGCAACATCGCCGAGGTGACCACCGCGGTGGCGCGCGGCGACCTGTCGCGCAAGATCACCGTGGACGTGCGCGGCGAGATCCTCGAGCTGAAGAACACCATCAACACGATGGTGGACCAGCTGAGCG